>JAYUGD010000368.1:0-14645 GCA_043767785.1 Zavarzinella sp.
TGATGATCTCCCCGGCCAACACCTCCCCGAGCCTGACCAAGCCGAAGTTCGGCGAGAAGGACGAGCCGGCCCGCTACCGGCCAAGCGGCAAGGTGACCTACTTCCGCGTCGTCCCCACGGACGACGTGCAGGGGCCGGTCGCCGCCCACTGGGCGAAGGCGATGGGCGTCAAGCGCGTCTACGTGCTGGACGACAACGAGGTGTACGGCAAGGGCATCGCCGACCTGTTCCAAGGGGAGTGCGAGCACCTGAAATTGAAAGTGCTGGGCCACGAGAGCATCGACGTGAAGGCCCAAGAGTTCAAGGCCCTCATGCAGAAGATCAAGGCCCTGAAGCCGGGCCTGATCTACTTCGGCGGCACGACGCAGACCAAGGCCGGGCAACTGGCGAAGGACATGGTCGCCGCCGGCATCACCGCCCCGCTGATGGTCCCGGACGGGTGCTACGAACAAGCCATGATCGAGTCGGCCGGCGCCGACGTGTTAAATGACCGTTGCTACGTGACCTTCGGCGGCCTGCCGCCGACCGAGCTGGCCAAGAAGGGGGGCAAGGGCGAAGCCTTCCTGAAGGCCTACGAGAAGAAGTTCGGCAAGATCCCGGACGAGGCGTATGCCGTGTACGGGTACGAGTGCGCCAAAGTGGCGTTGGAGGCCATCCGCAAGGCCGGCGTCAAGAACCGGGAAGCCATCGTGGACGCCGCCGGCAAGTTGAAGAACTTCGAGGGCGCCTTGGGGACGTGGTCGTTCGACGCCAACGGCGACACGGACCTCAAGATGATGAGCGGCAGCAAAGTCTCCGGCGGCAAGTTCGTGTTCGAGAAGGTGCTGGGGATCGGCAAGGAATAAGTGACGATAACGTCGGCAAATAAGAGTTCACCACAAAGGCACAAAGGTCACACGAAGACGCACAAAGAAGATTTGAAGATAGAATTTTCTCGCCCTTTGTGTTTCTTTGTGTGATCTTCGTGCCTTTGTGGTGAGTGACTTTTCTTGCCCCCCCCTCTCCCAAGGGAGTTGATGACTCGATGACCGGACTCACCGGCCCGGTGTTCGCCAGCGCGGACACCCAATTCTTCATCAACATCTGCATCACTGGTCTCACGACCGGGTTCCTCTACGCCCTGATCGCCCTCGGCTACACGATGGTCTACGGCATCGTGGAACTCATCAACTTCGCCCACGGCGACCTGTTCATGCTGGGCTGTTTCTTCGCCCTGTCGCTCGGCGGCGTCGTGATGGCCCAGACCGGCTCGCCGTGGGCGACCATCGCCCTGATGCTCTTGGCTACCCCCGTCTTCTGCGCCGTCGTCAACATGCTGGTGGACCGGAGCGTCTACAAGGCGCTGCGCACGGCGCCGAAGCTGGCCCCGCTCGTCTCGGCCATCGGCGTCAGCTTCGTGTTCATGAACATCGGCCTGTTCTGGGGCGGCTCCCAGGACGTGAACTTCCCCGGCCTGATCGAGGAAAGAAACCTGCTCTCGGAAGAGGGGGGCATCCAATTCACGACGACCGACCTGTTGGTGATCCTCGTCACCATCCCCGTGATGATCGGGCTGACGGTGTTCGTCAAAGCCACGTCGCTCGGCAAGGCCATGCGGGCGACGGCCCAGAACCCTATCGCCGCTAGGCTCATGGGCATCAACGTGGACCGGGTGATCGCGGTCACGTTCCTGATCGGCGGGGCCTTGGCCGGCGTCGCCAGCGTGATCTACGGGTTGAAGATCAAGACCATCGGTTACCAGATGGGCTTCCAGAACGGGCTGTACGCCTTCACCGCGGCCGTGTTGGGGGGCATCGGCAACATTCCCGGGGCCGTCCTCGGGGCCATCGTCATCGGCATGGTGTACTCGCTCGCCAGCGCCTACATCGACGCCCGCTGGGCGACGGCGATGGTCTTCGTCATCCTGATCGTCATCCTCGTCTTCCGGCCCACCGGCCTGCTCGGGGCACGCACGCGGGAGAAGGTATGAACGTTACCGCCCGCAAAGTCGTCGCCGGCCTCGCTCTGGCCCTGGTCGTCGCCTACCCGCTGATTCCGGGGTTGAACGACAAGATCGAGACGGTCGCCGGCAAGAAGATCGGCGACTCGTTCCCGACCATCTTCATTTACGGCATCCTGGCGCTGGCGCTCAACGTCGTCGTCGGGTACACCGGGTTGCTGCACCTCGGCATCGCGGCCTTCTTCGGCATCGGGGCGTTCGCCACCGGCATCCTCACCGTCGGCCAATACCCGTTCCAGTTCGGCTTCCTACCGGTGCTGGTCGTCTCGACGCTGGCCGCCGCCGCCCTCGGGTGCGTCCTGTGCGTGCCGACGTTGCGCCTGCGGGGGGACTACTTGGCCCTCGTCACGCTCGGCTTCGGCCTCATCACGGTCACGGCCTTGCGCAACTTGCAGGAGATCACGGGCGGGATGCAGACCCTCAACCCGATCCCGCCGCCGCAGATCCCCGGCTTCCTGACCGGCCCGCTCGAAGCGATTGGCTTGAATCTCTCTTGGACGGAAGACTACCGCCTCTTCTACTACCTGACGCTCGGCTACCTACTGTTGGTGTTCGTGCTGCTGCGGAATCTCGAACGGTCCCGCCTCGGCCGGGCGTGGGTCGCCCTGCGCGAAGACGAACTGGCGGCGACGTGCATGGGCCTCAACGCCGCCCGGCTGAAGTTGTTGGCCTTCACGCTCGCGGCCGGCCTCGCCGGGCTGGCCGGCAGCCTGTACGCGACCAAGATGACCAACACGACGGAGCCGACCCGGTTCGACTTCCAGCTCTCCTGCACGATCCTGTCGTGTCTGATTCTCGGTGGCCTCGGCAACCGGGCGGGCGTGCTGCTCGGCGTGTTCCTCGTCGCCGGGTACGACTTCCTGTTCGCCCCGACGGCCGACGCTTGGCTGCAGCGCAACGAGATGAACCCGAACGACAAGGGCTACCTCAAGTTTTCGATGTGGAACTTGGCAATCTTCGGCATGGCCCTCATCTTGATGATGCGCTTCCGCTCGTCCGGCATCCTTCCGGCAACGCGCGAGGGCGTCGCCAAGCCCGAGAAGGGGGCCGCGTAAATGTCCCTCCTGAAAATCGACGGCCTGACGATGCGGTTCGGCGGACTGACGGCCGTGAAGGACGTGAGTCTGACCATTGAGCCAGGCCAGATTTTCTCCGTCATCGGGCCGAACGGGGCCGGCAAGACCACCGTGTTCAACGCCGTCACCGGCATCTACAACCCGACCGCCGGCAAGATTCTCTTCGAGGGCCACGACCAGAAGCGGGCGTTCGGGTGGAAGGTCATCCTCGGGTCGCTGCTCGTCGGCCTGTTCATCGGCGCCGTCGCGTTCTTGTTCAGCCTGAACGTGGACCGAATGTGGAAGACGGCCGTCAAGCGCGAGTACGCGGCCAAGGGGGACGACTTCTCGTACCGGGAGGCCGCGAAGGCGGCGGTGCGCTACTACGACGGCGAGCTGATCGTTGAGCAGGCCCGGCTCATCCGCGAAGGCCGGAAACCGCTGTGGACGGTCAAGGGGGCGGAAAGTGACGTAGCGCTGCTGACGGCCAAGGACCAAGACGAGGCCGAGCGGATGCGGGCCGCGATCCAGACCGGCGGCCTAACCGTCGGCCTCTCGGCCAACCCGGCCGACAAGTGGGAAATTCGCAGCGCGGACGGCGCCGTCGTGCTGTACGCCGAGGAGTTCGACGAGGCGGAAGAGGAAGAGAAAAGGCTCGCCGAGGAGAGCTCCCGCGAGAAACTGGCGGCGCTCGACAACGTGTACCGCGAATCGGAGAGCCGCCGCCGGACGGCCAAGATTGCCGGGCTGGCCGGCTTGCTGCTCGGCATGCTCGGCAACTTCGCCATCTGGCGGCGCTCACGCCGGACGACGGACTACATCGCCCACGGCGGCATGGCCCGCACGTTCCAAAACATCCGGCTGTTCCAGAACATGACGGTGATGGAAAACGTGCTGGTCGGCATGGACCGCAAGTTCTCCGGCAACATCCCGTGGATGGCCGTCCGCGCCCCGTGGCTCCGCAAAGAAGAAGACCGCTTGGCCGCCGAGGCGCAGACGCTGCTGGACTTCGTCGGCCTGTCGTGGAAGGGCCACACGCTGGCCAAAAATCTTCCCTACGGGGAACAGCGCCTGCTCGAAATCGCCCGGGCGATGGCCACCGGGCCGAAGTTGTTGCTGCTCGACGAGCCGGCCGCCGGCATGAACCCGCGCGAGACCGGCGACCTGATGGCGTTGATCCGCCGCATTCGCGACCGCGGCATTACGGTGCTGCTGATCGAACACCACATGAGCTTGGTGATGGGCATCTCCGACCGCATTGCCGTGCTGGACTACGGCGTGAAGATCGCCGAGGGGACGCCCGAGGAAGTTCGGCACAACCCGAAGGTGATCGAAGCGTATCTGGGCAAGGAGGAAGTCTCGTGAGTTCTCCCGATCCAGACTCACTCACGGCGGACTACTCCGAGGGCTTTCAGGGCCGTGATCCCGCCAAATCTCCTTTGCTGGAGGTCCGGGACCTGCGGGCGGGCTACGGCCCCATCGAAGTGTTGAAGGGCATTTCGCTGGAAGTCAACTCCGGGGAAATTGTCACCGTCATCGGCGCCAATGGGGCCGGCAAGACCACGACGTTGATGACCGTCTCCGGCCTCGTGAAAATCCGCGGCGGCCTGATTACGTTCAAGGGACAAGACTTGTCGGCGGTCCCGGCCCATGAGATCGTCAAACTCGGGTTGGCCCAGTCCCCCGAGGGGCGGAAGATTTTCCCGCGGCTGACCGTGCTTGAGAATCTCCAGATGGGGGCTTTCACGGTCAAAGACCCGGCCCGCGTGAAGGAAGACATCGAGAAGGCGTACCACTATTTCCCGATTCTGAAGGACCGCCAGCGACAACTCGGCGGGACGCTCTCCGGCGGGGAGCAACAAATGCTGGCCATCGCCCGCGCCCTGATGACGCGGCCGAAACTGTTGCTGCTCGACGAGCCGTCGCTCGGCCTCGCCCCGATGATCGTCCTGAAAATCTTCGAGGTCATCCGCGAGTTGAACAAGGGCGGCATGTCCGTGCTGCTGGTGGAGCAGAACGCCCGGATGGCGCTGAAACTCGCCCACCGCGGCTACGTCATGGAGACCGGCAGCATCACGGCCGCCGCCCCGGCCCACGAACTGCTCAACGACCCGCGCATCCAAGCCGCGTACCTCGGCGAATGACGGTCCCCCAAAAAAGTGTCCTGGTCATCGGCGGCGGCTTGAGCGGCTTGGCGGCGGCGGCCAAACTGGCGACGGCCGGCCACCGCGTCTCTGTCCTCGAATCCCGGCAGCGCCTCGGCGGGCGGGCCGGTTCGTTCACCGACCCAAGTTCCGGCCAACTGGTGGACGCTTGCCAGCACGTCAGCATGGGTTGTTGCACCGAGTTCGCCCGCTTCGCCGACTTAGTGGGCATCGGCCACTTCCTGAAGCCGGAACCCGTCCTCTGGTTCATGACATCTGACGCCCGCGTCTCCCGCTTCGCGGCCGACCGCCTGCCCGCCCCGTTCCACCTCACGCGGGCGTTCGCCCGCCTCCATTACCTGACGTGGGGTGACAAGCTCCGCATCGCTTACGGGCTGGCGTGCCTGCGGCTCACCCGCCCGGACGACGACCGGCCGCTGTTGCCGTGGCTGACGCGGCACCGGCAGAGCGAGCGCGCCATTGACCGCTTCTGGCGCGTCGTCCTCACCAGCGCGCTAAATGACTCCGTGGAAAACGTCGGCCTCAAGTACGCCCGCAAGGTCTTCGTGGACGCCTTTCTGAATGACCGTCAAGGCTTCGAGGTCCAAGTGCCGACCGTGCCGCTCGGTCGCCTTTACGGCGAAGAATTGCTGGCGTGGTTCGCCAAGAACGGCGTGACCGTCGAGACCAACGCCCGCGTGACGGGGGTTGCCATCACCGGGAAGCGCGTGACGAGGGTAAACCTGCGGGACGGCTCGACGCGGACGGCCGACGCCTTCGTCTCGGCCGTGCCGTGGGACCGGCTGGACTGGCTTCCGGCCGGCGTGTTGCCGCCCATCGGACCGTTCTCGCCAGCGCCGATCACGAGCGTCCACCTTTGGTTTGACCGTCCCGTGATGGAACTCCCGCACGTCGTGCTCGTCGGCTGTCTTGGCCAATGGGCGTTCAACCGCGGGGAAGTCGCCCCCGGCGAGTGGTACGTGCAGGTGGTCATCAGCGCGTCTCAGGCCCTATTGGACACGGGGCACGCCTTCATCGAGGCAGCCGTCTTGGCGGAACTGCGGCGACTATTCCCGCCGGCCGACGGCGCGACGGTGATCCGCGCGAAGGTGGTCACGGAACACGCCGCGACGTTCGCCCCCGTGCCCGGCGTGGACGCCGGGCGGCCGGGGCCGGGCACGAAGCTAGAGAACCTTTTTCTCGCCGGCGATTGGACGGCGACCCGGTGGCCGGCGACGATGGAGGGGGCCGTGCGAAGCGGGTTTTCGGCGGCAACGGCCGTTGATCGTCCCCAACTTGTTCACCCGGCCGGCCGCCTGCTAAGATGACAACTCCCGAAGCGGACACCGCGGACGAGCGCCATGAAGTGCCAACAGTGTGCCAAACTCTCGACGATGCAGATCACGGAGATCCACGGGGACAACGACTTCGAGGAGTTCCGGCTGTGCGACGAGTGCGCCCAGAAGTACCTCTACGCCGTTTCCCCGAAAAAGAAGCCGCTCCCGGACGCCGCCGACCCGCTGACGGACAAGCAGTGCGACCAGTGCGGGACGAAGTTCATCGACTTCCGCAACACCGGCCGCCTCGGCTGCCCGCACGACTACGCGGTCTTCCTGGATGAATTGCTGCCCCTGTTGGAGAACATCCACGGCAGCCTCCGCCACGCCGGCAAGACGCCGCGCGGCCGGCCGGGGCGGAAAGTCCGGCAGCAAGAGTTGGACCGCCTGCAGAAAGACTTGCAGGTGGCCATCGACGCCGAGGCGTACGAGCAGGCCGCCAAGCTGCGGGACTTGCTCAAGGAACTGCTCAGTTACCACGGCGATTGAACCGGCGCGGCGGCCGACACAGGGACGGGAGGGACGGCGATGAGTGAACCGTGCAAATTTTGTGGCGCCCCGGCGACCGTCCACCTGACCGACCTCATCCACAAGAAGAAGCGGGAAATGCACATCTGCGAGGCGTGCGCCCGCGAGAAGAACGTCCTCCCGGCGGCCCCGTCGGAACTCAACGTCCAAGCCCTGCTCGAACTGGTGCTGGGGGCCGGCGGCCCGGCCGCCAAAACAGACCCCACGGACGTGAATTGCCCGGAGTGCGGCATACACTATACCCACTTCCGCAACCAAGGGCGGCTCGGGTGCCCGAACGATTACGCGGTGTTCCGGTCCCTGTTGGAGCCGCTCTTGGAGCGGATCCACAACGACGCGACCCAACACCTCGGCAAAGTCCCGCGGCGGCACCGGCGCCGGCTGCGGCTGGCTCGTAAAGCGGAGTTGGAGGCCCATCTGCGGGCGGCCGTCAAGGCCGAGCGGTACGAGGCGGCGGCGAAACTGCGGGACGACATCCGCGCGCTGGAGGCGGACCATGAACCTTGATCGCCTGCTCGACCACCAAGGCGAATGGCTGCGCGGCACCGGCCCGGAAAGCGACGTGGTCGTCTCCACCCGCATCCGGCTGGCCCGCAACTTGGCCGGTTTGCCGTTCACCAACCGGGCGTCCCCGCACCAGAAGGCCGAGGTCGAGGCGCGCCTGCGGGAGGCCATCACCAGTCTCGGCCTCACGCACCCGCTGCGGTACGTGGGGATGACGGAAATCTCCACCGTGGACCGGCAATTCCTCGTGGAGCGACAACTCGTCAGCCGGGAACTGGCCGTCGTCCTGGAAGGCCCGCGCGGCGTCGCCTTCGACGACCGCGAATCCGTCAGCGTGATGGTTAACGAGGAGGACCAACTCCGCATGCAGTCCATGCGCAGCGGGTTCGACCTCGACGCCGCGTGGTCCGCCATCGACCAAGTCGATGACCTGATGGAGTCCCGCGTCGAGTATGCCTTCAGCGACGACTTCGGCTACCTGACGGCCTGCCCCACGAACGTCGGCACCGGCATGCGGGCCAGCGTCATGCTGCACCTGCCCGCCCTCGGCCTCACCAAGCAGATCGAAAAGGCCTTCAAAGCCCTCCAGAAGATCAACCTCGTCGTCCGCGGCCTGTACGGCGAAGGCAGCCGGGCGTTGGGGGATTTCTACCAAATCTCCAACCAGATCACGCTCGGCAAGAGCGAGGCGGCCGCCCTAGCCGACATCCGGGCCGTGATTAGCGAAGTGATCCGGTACGAGCGGCTGGCCCGGTCCACGCTCATGCGCGAGGCCCGCCAGAGTTTTCAGGACAAGGTGGCCCGCGCCTTGGGCACTCTGCAGTCCTCCATCATGATGACCTCGGAAGAGACGATGGAACTCCTCTCGGCCGTCCGGCTCGGGGTCCACTTGAAGATGCTCGGCGACTTGTCCCTGCCGGCCCTCAACGAGCTGTTCATCCAGACGCAGCCGGCCCACCTGCAAAAGCTCATGGGCGTGCCGTTGGACGGCGAGGAGCGCAACGCCGCCCGGGCCAGACACCTCAAGAACAAACTCCGCTCCGTCGGGGCCGAATGACGCCGCGCCGCTGGCTGCACCTTCTCGCCTTCGCCGGCCTTCTCGCCGCGTGGACGTACGCCCTGCTCTCTCCCGTGCCGGAAGGGGCGACCGAGGTTCTCGGCGACGACGGCGCGTTCCTGTTCGGCAAAACGCTGCACGTGTCCGTCTACGCGGCCATCATGGCCCTCGGCGGCACACTCTGGCTCATGCGAGGCAAAGAAGGGTGGCTGGCCGCGATCCTCGTCACGCACGGGGCGCTTACGGAATACTTCCAACAGTTCGTCGGCCGCCACATGGCCGTGCGGGACGTGCTGTTCGACGCGATGGGCGTGTTCATCGGGTCGGGGATTGTGGCGGTGTGGTTGGCCATCAGGCGTGGGGCCACGCCGGGCGCCGTGTCTACACAAGGCCGTGGACTTGGCTGAGCCGGGAAGCCCATGTCCACGCAAAGTCGTGGACATGGGCTTCCCGGCATTCATTTCGCTTTGAGAGTCCGCGCGCTGGGACACAAATCGGACGTACCTCGGGTGGAAATGCCCTTATTAAGGCATAGCGGGAAAGCTTCCGAGTTAGCGCTTGTATTCGATTCTTCCACGCTTTACTCTGGCAATGTTGTGATTCGCCCCGTCGCCGGCGACTGGCGAGTTGAACGGCTCTTGTCTGCGAGGCCGCCTCACTGGATGGACCCACGAACGCCACGTCGGTTCGGCCACACGACGCCGGCAATGATAACCTGACAGCCGACAGCCCACGGTGCCGTCTTCGTGCCTCGCGCCTACCTCTCCTCGACGTTCAAAGACCTCGAAACCCACCGGAAGGCCGCGTTCGAAGCCGTCTTAAAGATGGGCTTCGATTGCAGCGCCATGGAGAACTACGTCGCCGCCGACGACCGGCCGGTCGACCATTGCCTCAAAGATGTCGGCCGCTGCGACCTGTACATCGGCGTCTTCGCCCACCGCTACGGCTTCGTGCCGCCGGGCCACGACCGCTCCATCACTGAACTGGAGTACCTCGCGGCCCGCGACGCTGGCAAGCCGGCGCTGTTGTTCTTCGTCCACGAAGACCACCCCTGGCCGCCGCGGTTCGTCGACGGCGGCCCGGCCGCAGAGAATGTGGCCGAGCTGCGGCAGGCACTGATGACGGCTCACACCGTCGCCACGTTCACCACGCCGGAGGACTTGGCCCTCAAAGTCTCGGCGGCCCTGTCGCAACGCATCCTCGCGGCCGCCGCGGGACCCGCCGCGCCGCCGGGGCTGTTGCCGGCGAGCAACCTGCCCGCCGACGGCGACACGCCGTTCATCGGCCGCGACACCGTCGTGACGCACCTCGTCCGCCTCTTCCGGGCCGACGCCGGGCTGGTCACGGTGACGGGGACCGGCGGCATCGGCAAGACGCGGCTCGCCTGCGCCGTCGCCCGGGAACTCCTCGCCGACTTCGGCGGGCGCTGCTTCTTCGCCGACCTCGCCGAGCAACAAACCGAGACCGGCGTCAGCAACGCGGTCGCGGAATCGATCGGCCGGCGACTGGAGCAGAAGGGCGAGCCGGGCCGCGTCCTCGCCGAAATGCTGGCGGTCCTGCCCCCCATGCTCGTGGTCCTCGACAACTTCGAACAGGTCGTGCGCCACGCCGCGGCAACGGTCGCCCACTGGCGGGGCCGCGCCCCCGCCGTGCGGTTCCTCGTCACGAGCCGCACGGTCCTCGGCGTCGGCGGCCGCGACTACCGGCTCGCGTCGCTCGACGCGCCGGCCGCCGACGCCGGCCTCGACGCCTTGCGGCACAACGAGGCGGTTCAGTTGTTCGTCGACCGGGCGGCCCGCCGCAAGACGGGGTTCGGACTGACGGCCGGCAACGCGGCCGACGTCGTGGCGCTGTGCCGCAAGCTCGAATGCCTCCCGCTGTCGCTCGTCCTCGTCGCCGAGCGCGTGAAGGATTACCCGCCGCACCAACTGCTGGACCGGCTGGGGCGCCGCTTCGCGCTGGTGAAGTCGGACCGCGACAGTCTCTGGAAGACGATCGAGTGGAGTTATCAACTGCTGGAGCCGCACGAGCAGCAGGCGTTCGTGCAGGCGTGCGTCTTCGTCAACGGGTTCACGCTGGACGCCGCCGAAGCGGTGCTGCGGCCGGCGGGGCTGCCGCCCCAAACCGAGTTGATGGACGTGGTGCAAAGCCTGTGCGACCACAGCCTCGTCAACTCGGCCGAGCGGCACGACGAGGCCCGGTTCGACATGCTCGTGAGCCTGTTGGAATTCGGGCAGGAAATGTGGCCAAACCGCACGGCGCCGCCCGACCTCGCCCGGCGCTGGACCGATTACTATCTCGACTATTCGCTGCGGTTGGACGCCGCCGTCCAGACCCCTCGCTGCCGGGAGGCCCTCGACCGGCTGGTGGACGAACGGGAGAATGTGTTGTCCGCCCACGCGTGGGCGCTGCAGGCCGGCGACCCGGTACGGGCGGCGAAGTTGATCCTCGCGTACGCCCGGGCGCTGGAATTCCGGGGGCCGTGGAACTTGCGGCTCCCCCGGCTGACGGACACGTTCGAGCGCTTGGGCGATGGCGACCCGCCGCTGCGCACCCGGCTCGCCATCGAGATGAGCAAGGCGTACTGGGGCGTCGGCAAATACGAGGAAGCGCATGACTACGCGCACCTCGCGGCGAAGCAGGCCGAGGCCTCCGGCGACGACATCCTCCGCGCCAGCGCTCTCCGGCAGTTGGGGTCCGCCTGCAACGACTTGGGCCGCCGCGACGAGGCGAAGTCGTGCTACGAAGGCAGCATCGCGCTGTGCCGCGCCGCCGGCGACGCGGCGGGCGTCGCCCTCAATCAAATCGGGTTCGGCAATGTCCTTGACCGGGTCGGGCGGCAGGCCGAAGCGCTGGCGATGCTCACGGCCGCCGTCGGGGCGTTCGAGGACCTCGGGTCGCCGATGGACCTCGCGAACGCCCTGAACGTCAAAGGCATGGCGCTCTGGCACGAGGGGAGGCCGGCGGACGCGTTGCCGTGCTACGAGGAAGCCGAGCGAATTTCACGGGAGCAGGGCGACGTGCGCCGCGTCGCCGGGCGGCTGACCAACCGCGGCTTGTCCCTCGCCGAGTTAGACCGCTTCGACGAGGCGTTGGCCTGTTGCGCCGAGGCGGAACGGCTGCACCTCAGTCAAGGGAACCGCTCGTGGAACGCGGTCAACCTGGTCGCCCGCGGACAGGCGCTGTTCCTCCGCGGCGACGCCGCGGCCGCCTGCGAATGTCTCGCCACGGCGCTGCGAGTCTCGGAAGAGACCAAATACCGCGAGAACGAAGCGTTCGCGGCCGGTTGCTTGGGGCGCGCGCTCTTCGCCCTCGGCCGCGTCGCGGAGGCCCACGCCGCGTTGAACCAGGCAGTCACGATTCAGCACGAGATTGACAAGGCCCAGAACCGCCGGTATTGGGGCAATTTGATCCAGCTCGCCCGCGCCGAGAAAGCGCTCGGCCGGCCCGTCGCCGACAAAGTCGCCGAGGCGCTGGCCCTCGCGGAACGGTTGGGGCTGCGGCCGGACCACCCCTTGCGCGTGATTCGCCAAGATTGGCAGGACTTGACCAACTTGCAACAGGAAGGCCCCCCATGACGAAGACCGCGTGCGACATGCCCTTGCCCGACTCGATCCCCCCCGCGCTCGCGGCTCTCGCCGGGCGGCCCCGCCTCGCCTACCCGTGGACGGACGTGGCCGACGGCATTCCGCTCCTGGGGTACGGCAGCCTGATGAACGCGGCTTCAGCGGCCCAGACGCTGGCCCCGTCGCGGACCCGGCCTGTGATCACGTTCGGCGTCCGCCGCGTCTTCGAGTACGACATGGGAGACATGGCGCAAAGCCGGTACGGCGAGGCCCCCGGCGCGCTAACGCGGGCGGCGCTGAACGTGCGGTTCACCGGCGTGGCCGCCGACGCCGTCAACGGCGTGCTGTTCGACGTCCCCGCCGCCGACGTGCCGGCCCTGCGGTTGCGCGAGATCGACTACGACTTGCAGCCGGTGGTGTGCCTGCCGTGGGAAGAGTGGGCCGCCCCGCCGTTCGTGGCGTACGTGCTGTCATGCCCGCCGACGTCGTCACGTGTGAACGCCCGCCTGCTGCCGCAATCTCGGTATGCGCAAACCTGCCGTGACGGCGCGGCTTCGGTATCGCCGACATTCCTCGCCGCGTACTTGGCGTCGACATATCTGGCCGACGGAGTCACCCGGTGGAGCGCGTGAGGTTGTCTCACGCTGTCGCCGGATCGGGAATGCTGATTCGGTCATTGAGACACGGCAGACCGGCGTAAACTCGACGAGCACGCTTCAGCGACAGTGCGAGGAGCAGGCGCGCGGAGAAGTTGCTAGCCGCCCGTCGGTTCACGTCCTGCAAAGCCGGTATTCCGGCAAAAACCGAATCCTCAATCGGCTCACCGTGTCACAGGGACATCCCACGCCGTCAGTCGCCACCCCGGCATCACCGGCTCCCTGATTGGCGCGCCGTGGCGGTCGGCCTCCCAGTTCTCGACCCAATCGTCCCACCGCAAATCGGTCTCGCTGAACACGACGGGCCACTTCTCCAAGTCGCCGTCTGCCTTGCCGATGTCCGGGCCGTCGTCCCGGTCGAAGAATTTAACCGTGCCGTCCGGCTGGGGGATCAACAGCCCCTCCGGCGTGGCGTCGAACGGCGCGGCCGATTCCCCGAACACCGCGGCCATTTGCTCGCGGACGGCGTGGACCCCGATGAGCTTGTACAGCCCGGCGAGGGCGTCGTCCCACGCCCGGCGCTGGGCGGCGGTCAGCTCCCCGAGGGCGTCCGCGTGTTCGACGCCGGCGATCAACCAGCCGCCGCGCTCCTCAATGCTGATGACCGCCGCGCCGGCCGCCCCGACGCGGATGGGGAAGCGGACGCGGTTGGTCGCGAGTCGCGGGGCCTCGGCCGTCACCGGCAGCCCGCCCCACCGTTGGCTGGCCTCCAAGTACGCGACGAAATTCCGGGCGGTCAAATGGTGCAAGGCGTCGGCGATGTGCGCCAAGTGGTGATGGTGCTTCGCCGCCCGCCGCGGGTGCCCCGCCACCGCCTTGCGCAACTTCGCCCACGTCTTCGGGACGACGCCGGAGTGGAAGCCCGGCCGCAGCAGCGCCCGCATTTTTTCCCCGTGCACGCCGACGACGGCCGGCTTCAGCGTCTTCGGCGCGTTGGCCCGGTACAGCTTCCAGTTCTCCTTGAGTTCCCACACCAAGAACCCGAAGATGCCGGGGATGCCGAACACAATTGTCCCCATCGTCTTTTCGTTCATGTCGAACTGGGCCGCCAGCGACG
Organism: Zavarzinella sp.; assembly: GCA_043767785.1. Classification (GTDB taxonomy): domain Bacteria; phylum Planctomycetota; class Planctomycetia; order Gemmatales; family Gemmataceae; genus Zavarzinella. The sequence goes on from JAYUGD010000368.1 coordinate 13,904, forward strand.
GGATGAGGGGCAGCAGCAGCTTGTGGGAAACGGTCACGACCGGGAAGTGCTTGATCGGGTTGATCTGCGGCTCGACCAACAAATTCCAGGCGAAGCGGAAGACGTACGTGAACAGGAACCAGAACAAGCCCAGGACCAGCTTGGCCGCGAACACGGCCCCGCCCTGCCCTTGCCGGAACCGCAGCCACTCGTCCACGGCGTAAATGGCCCGGTCGATGGCTTCGAGGACTTGGCTGAAGACCCACAGCACGAACGTCAGAACCCCCAGCGCGAAGTTGACCGACAGGACGCGCCACGCATGCGCCAGCGCTTCGTTGAAGCGGTCTTCCAGCCCGCGGCCGAGCGTCGTCCGCACCAAGACGACCGTGACGAAGGCGACGGCCAAGCCGATCAACGGCGGCTCCCACCCGTGATGGCCGACCAGCCACGCGGCCACGGCCCCGACCGACCCGGTTAAGGACGGAAGCAACAGGTGCCGCCGGATAATTCGCGTCACCAGATTATCGACGGCGAATCGGACGAGCCGCGACCGGGCGACGGCCTTCGGCAACTTGTACAGGAGGAACGCCGCCCCGAGGCTGACTGACTGCCGGAAGGGCCGCCAGTGGATCAACAGGAAGAAGACGGCCCCCGTGACGAGCAGCAACGGCCAGTGCAACCCCTCCGTATCCGACGGCGGGCGGTCGTCGCCGGACGAGCCGTTTAACCAGCGGTACAGCCCGGTCGCGGCCTCGGCCATGTG
>JAYUGD010000369.1:0-5576 GCA_043767785.1 Zavarzinella sp.
CATCCAACATCGCCGATTCGACCGACTTAGCCAATCCGACTTTTTAGCTGTGACAGACCACTAGGCGAGTTCATCCGCCTCCAGTTCGAGGCCGAACGGCACGCGGAGTGGACACCGGCCCGGATGGACCTCGACGAGCGGGCGAATGCGCTTTTGGAACACAATCGCACCCGCTGGCTCCAGAATGTTCCAAGTTGGGCTTTGGACCCGAAGTGGCCGCCGGGCACGGGGAGCTTTCTCCATGGATTTCTGAACCGGGTGTCGGTGACGGCCGAGCAGTTTCTTGAATCGTCCGCAGACCTGTTTGCTGTCGCCCCCATCTTGGAGGCTCAGATTGCGGCGGTCCGGGACGGCGGGACGGCGCTCGCCGGTCACGCGGACCTTGGCCGCCTCGACCGGGCCGACATCGGATTCGTGGAAGAGCCGGTCAACTTGCCGGCGTTTTTCGCGTCGCCGCACATCGCGGGGCTGGTCGGCCTTGAACTCACCTTCCGTGGCCCCGAGTATCCGGGCGCCTCATGGCAGGTCGCTCAGCCGATGCTAGATGACGACGGGGCGCGGGCCATCGCGAGCTGCGCCGGCCTCGCCCGGCTCAAGTCACTGAACCTGTCAGTTGGCATGATCGGGTCCGACGGCCTCGGCGCGCTCGCGGAGTCGCCCTACCTGAGTGCCTTGGAAGAACTGAATGTCAGCGCTCACCCGGTCGGTGACGAGGGATTGGTCCGGCTGGCCCGGTCGCCGCTCCTGCCGCGGCTGACCGATCTAAACCTGTGTGGAACCAACGTCGGCGACGGTGGACTGCGGGCACTTCTCGCAGCCGGGCCGCACCGCTTGCGACGACTCCACATCGGACGGCCCGAGAATTGCCCGATTTCCGACGCAGGGATGCACGCGTTCGCCCGTTGCGAGGCTCTGGCGGGTCTGCGGGAGCTGGACTTGTCCTCGTGGCCTCTCACACCCAACCTCGTTCGGGCCGTTGCCCGGTCGCCACATCTGGCTGGGTTGACCGTCCTGAAGTTGGGCAGTTGCGGCATCGACGACGAGATGGCCGCCGAATTGGCCCGTTCACCTTATCTGCGAAATCTTCGGTTTCTCGACCTTCAAAGCAATCAAATCGGCGCTGACGGTCTGACGGCGCTGGCCCGATCGCCGGTGTTGGCCACAATCACATGCCTCGGGATTTTCAATAATCCCGAGATCGGCGATGCCGGAGTTTTGGCTTTGGCCGACTCGGACTACGTCGGCGAACTCCGGGGTCTGGGCTTGATCTGGACCGGCCTTGGTCTCGCCGGCCTGCGGGCCGTCGCCACGTCGGCACGCTTCAGACAACTTCGTACGCTGGACGTGCAAAATAACCATCTCGGCGACGAAGGCGGCCGCGTGTTGTGTGAGACGCCCCACCTGGCTCGCCTTATCCTTCTGACGGTCTTCGACTGTGGTTTCAGCGAAGACATGAAGGCGGCGTTGCGGGCACGCTTCGGGGCGGCCCTTCGCATTTGAAGCCCTGCCAAGCGGGCCGGCCGTCGCCCAGGCGTGCGACGCCCTGCGGAAGCAGGTGCTGCGCGTGACGCCGTTGCCGGACCGGTTCCCGGCGCCCGCGCGGCCGCTCACAACTCCATGCGGCTGACGGGCTTGGCGGGCGGCGCGCCGACCACGGCCTTCGCCGCCTTCGGCCCCGTTACGCGGGGCTGGGGCGGGCCGATGGGCGGCGCGACCGTCGCGGGGACTTCGGCCTTCGAGGCCCCGCCGCACCCGGCCGCCCCGACACTCAGGGCCGCCAACACCAGCAGGCTGAACACTTTTTTCATGGCTGTCAATCGTCCCGCCGGTCGTTTGTTCCCCGACGACCGGCGGGACGCCGGTCCCACCGCAACACCGAAACTGAAAATGCTCTAAAGTGCGGGTCAGGGCCGGGCAAAAAACCCAGTCCGGCAAACACTGAGAGTTGAGAAGAAATTTGAACCGCGGCTCAAAAATCGGCCGGGCCCGAAGGGCGGCGAGGAGAGTCCTGACAGTTTTCTTGTGGGCGCGAAGAGGCAAGGGACGTGAGTGTCTGCGGGTCTCGTTCCGCCAGTCTCATTCAGAAGTATTGGGGAACGGCAATACGATGTCCGTGCCGGCGAGTTTCGCCAACTCGCGCTGCCACGCCTTGCACCGGGGTTTGCCGACGGCCGTGCGGCAGGCGAGGCAATTGAGTTCGCGGATCAGCGCGTGACCCGGAATACCGCGGACGGAGTCGGGCGACGGGTCGATGGTCAAGCCCATCGCCCGCAAGGCGCCGACCGAGAGCCGGACGACGCAGTACATGGCCCGCTTGTCCTCGGCCACCGCCGCCAAGGAATCGGCCGCTGTCACGAACCGTTCCCGGTGAACGGACAGCCCGTCCGTGTCGCCGTCGGTCGGGCGAAAGGCTTCCGGCTGGACCGGCATGCCCAACGCCGGGTTGAAGAACGCGCGGTGAACCCGCCGCAAGAGGAACTCGTCGTCCGCCACGGGGTCGGCGTCGGTCACGGGAATCATCACAGGGCCGCCTGAAGGAGTGGTCAATTCGGCGACATCGTACCCGCTACAGGATTCGATGTTCCGGCGGGCGGCCGTCCCGCAAGACGGTTAACTCGGCGGTGAACGGCTCGGTGACTTCGACCTCCACATAGTCGCCCGGCCCCGGCTGCCACTCGAAGAGGACCGTGCCGGTCAGGCCGGGCACGATCCGCGCTGGCGGGAGGACGCCGCGGCCGCGCATCCACCCGGCCAACATGATCGCGCTGTCCACCAACCGGGGCTTGGGGGCCGGCGCGCCGAGGCCGTCCCAATCGTCCGTCAAGCGGCGAATGTCGAGCAGGTCGTCGATCCGGTCATTCCACCGGAGACCTGGGGCCGGCGTCGGGAGTGTGTCGGCATTGGCGTCCAAAGTCGGCGCGTCGTCACCTGTCCACGGGGAGCCGGCGAACTGCCGGACGAGACTGGTCAAATCGGCGGTCATGGGTGGCAACCCTCTTGGCGGCATATCCGAGCGTGGGCCGGGGAACTCGCCGAGGGTTTATTATAGACGATGAGAAAAGCAACGCCGGCCCGCGGATCCGCCGGCCGGCCAACCACATTACTTCAAATCAAACACCAGCGTCTCGCCGGCGGTGACACCCGTCAGCTCGATCGCCTGCTCGTCCGTGACGGCCACGCCGTCCCCTTCGTGCAGGAGTTGGCCGTTCAACGTCACGGAGCCGGTCGCCACCTGCACCCAGCCGGCGCGGCCGGGTTCGAAGGCGTGCGTCACGGTCTGGCCGGGTTGCAGGGCGGCCGCGAACAGGTCCGCGTGCTGGGCGATGCTGATCGACCCGTCCCGGCCGGTCCGCGAGGCGACCAGCTTCAATTGGCCGTCGCGCTCGGCGGCGGGGAACGACTTTTGGTCGTACCCCGGCGTCAGGCCGCGGGCCTCCGGGAAGAGCCAGATTTGCAAGAGCCGCACCGCCTCGTTTTGGGACGGGTTGAACTCGCTGTGGGCGATGCCCGTCCCGGCGGTCATGCGCTGCAAGTCGCCGGCCCGGATCACAGAGCCGGTGCCCAAACTGTCCTTGTGCTCCAACGCCCCTTCGAGCACCCACGTCAGGATTTCCATGTCCCGGTGCGGGTGGGTGGGGAAGCCGCCGCCGGGGGCCACGCGGTCGTCGTTGATGACGCGCAAGGTCCGGAAGCCCGTGTGGGCCGAGTCGCGGTACTCCCCGAAGGCGAAGGAGTGCCGGCTGTCCAGCCAGCCGAAGTCGGTCGTGCCGCGCTCGGCGGCGGGTCGAATGGCAATCATCGAATCCCTCCTTTCGTGCATCAGTCACGGGTAGACGATCATCTCATTCAGTGAGGATTACACCCGGCGGTGAAAATGCTTACACCGCCGCCCGGGCCGGTCTTCTGCTTGTTCCCCGCGGAAGAGGCCGTTATAATCCCTTTTCCACCGAAGGCTCCCCCGAGACGGAAAGCGGGCCACCCTTGAGCGACACCCTGCCGACGACCGGCCAGCCCCCGAGCGACGCGGGCGCGCGCCTCCAGCGGGCCGAGCAGATCATCGGCGCGCTGGACAAGGGCTTGGCCGTGCTGTCGGCCGACCTCGTCGTCCGCTGGGCGAACGACCCGTTCCGCGAGTGGTGCGCGGGCGACCCGGTCGGGCGGTCGTTCTTCGACGCCCTGCAGACGCCCGCGGCCGACCGGCCCGGGGACCACGCCTTTCACGCCGCCCTCGCCGGCAGTTCCAGTTGCTTCCGCCTCGCCCACAACAACCGCTACCTCGACGTGACCGTCTCCCCCATCCGCGACCGCGGCCGGGTGATCGAACTGGTGGCGATGGCCGACGACGTGACGGCTGCCGTCAACCGGCAGCAGAAGCTGAACGCCCTCTACAAGGCCGGGCAGGAGTTGGACGCCCTCGAGCCGGAGCAGCTCGCGGAAATGAACGTGATGTGCCGGGTGGAGCTGCTGAAAGCGAACCTGCGCCAGTACGTCCACAACCTGCTGCGGTACACCGTGATCGAGGTCCGCCGCTTCGAGCCGAAGACCAACCGGCTGCTCCCCCTCTTGGAAGAAGGAATGACCCCGGAGGCCTCCGGGCGGGGCCTGGAAGCGCTGGAGACGGGCAACGGCGTCACCGGGTACGTGGCGGCCACCAAGAAGCCGTACCTCTGCGCGGACACGGCGAACGACCCCCACTACATCGAAGGGTCGGAAGGGGCGAAGTCGTCCATGACCGTCCCGCTGATGTTCAACGATGAGTTGGTGGGGACGTTCAACGTCGAGAGTACGGAAGTGAATGCCTTCGGGGCCGAGGACCTCCAGTTCACGGAGATGTTCGCCCGCGAACTCGCCCGCGCCCTCCACACGCTCAACCTCCTCGACGCCCAGGAGGCGTGCGCCGCGGCCGGCATCGTCCAGCAAGTCCACCGGGACATCGCCCTGCCGTCCGACGACTTGCTGTCCGTCACCAGCACGCTCTTGGAAAGAACCGTCGGCCAGCCGGAATACGCGGAGTTGCTGCTCCGCATTGTCGCCGACCTGCGCAAGATCAAGATGGCCGTCCACCGCATCTTCGGGGAAGTCGCCCGGCAGAACGCCGTGCCGATGAACCCCAAGCTGGCCGGCATGCGCGTCCTCGTGGTGGACGCGGACGAGCGCATCCGCCGGACCGCCCACACCATGCTGGAACGCCAAGGGTGTCTGGTGGACGCCGCCGCCTCCGCCGCGGACGGCATCGCCATGGCGAAGGCTTGCACCTACGACGCCGTCCTGGTCGCCATCAAGCACGCCGACATGGGCGGGACGGCCGCGTACCGGGCCTTGGTGAAGGCCGTCCCGCTCGGCCGCGTCATCCTGATGCAGGGCTTCGAGTACGACGGCGCCCACACCGTGGTGAACGTGAAGCAGGACGGCTACTGGCTCCCCATCCTCTACAAGAAGCCGTTGCAAGAGGGGCAATTGTTCGACGCCCTCACTTGCCCCACGCCCGCCGCCCATCCGGCCACGCCCGCCGAGCCGCACGCCGTGGCGTCGTGAAATCATCCGCCCGTCTGACGAGCCGCGGGGTTGATCCCCGC
>JAYUGD010000370.1:0-1916 GCA_043767785.1 Zavarzinella sp.
CGCGAAGACCAAGGCTAACCGGAGCATGGGAACCTCTCAATTCCGAGGTGTCGGAAAAGGCCTGACTGTTAGTGATGGTTAAGTAAGCAACCGACGTGCCGACACCCGCATTCGGCCGTCGGAAACGCTGTTTTCTAATGAGTTGGCGCCGATGATCGGAACGACTGGCGCCACTCGCCCAAGAATTCTGCCCCCGTGTGAAGCTGTCCGCTTAAAGCCGGCCGCGGCTCGGTCGGACTTGTCGAAAATCAGCCGGCGAGTCATCATGGAAGGGAGACTCCCTGCCCATCCGTTGCGAAAGGTTTTGCTCATGCGCCCCGGCGTTTGGCTGCTCCTCCATCTGGTCATCTTCGCGTCCGTCGGTTTCTCCGACGAAAAGCCGGTTCTCAAAACGGTCCCCGACGTGAAGCCGCTCGACGAGGTGTGGGAGGCCGCCTTCGTGCAGGCGGGGGGCAAGTACGTCAAGATCGGCCACGTCCACTTCACCTCGAAGATCGTGGAGGTTGACGGCAAGAAGGCTCTGCGGACGGTTAAGGAACTGCGCTTCGAGATCAACCGCGGGGGCACGGCCGCCGAGATGAAGGCCGACGCGAGCAGCGACGAGGACGCCGCCGGGGCCGTCACCCGTCTGCACGCCAAGATGTGGCTGGCCACGGACAACGTCCGGGAAATTACCGGCATCGTGCAGCCGGGCAATACGTTGGAACTGTCCATCGTCGGCGACAAGCGGGACGAAAAGAAATTCCGCTGGGACCCGACGTGCATCGGCCAAGCCGGCGAGCAAAACCTGTTGAAGACCAAAAAGGCCAAGCCGGGGGACACGTTTGCCTACCGCTATTTCGAGCCGCAGATCACCTACTATCTGACCGTGAATGTGGCCGTGAAAGGCGAGGAGGAAGTGACGGTGCCGGGCGGGCTGAAGCGGAAACTGTTGAAGGCGGTCGCCACGCCGGAGCCGTTGAAGTTGGAAAACGGCAAGTCCATGCAATTCCCGGCGGCCACCTTCTGGGCCGACCCGGTCGGCTTGGACACCGTCAAGACGGACATGGACCTGCCCGGCCTCGGCATCATCACGCTGTTGCGCACCTCCAAGGCGGCAGCCCTCGCCGCGAACGGCCAAGCCCCGGACCTGTTCAAGTCGCAGTCGGTCTACCTCAAGGCCGCCGTGCCGGACATGCACGAGCGAGACGCCGTCACTTACCGCGTGACCTTCAGCGGAGACGCCCAGCCGAAGGACTTGGTAAGTGAGGACGTGCGGCAGGCCATTAAGAACATCAACGGCAAGACGTTCGACCTGACCGTGACGGCCCGCCGCACGCCCCCCGCGAAGACCGCGGGCAACGTCGATGACCAGTTTCTGAAAAGCAACCGCATGATTACGTCGGACGACGCCGAGGTCCAGAAGTTGGCGACGCGGGCCGTCGGGTTGACCGCCGACCCGTGGCAACAGGCCAAGAAGATCGAGTCGTTCGTGCGGAACTTCATGACGGCCGTGGACTACACCGAGGCGATGGCCCCGGCCGACCACGTCGCCAAGACCGGCCGGGGAGACTGCACGGAGTTCGCCGTGCTGACGGCCGCCATGTGCCGCGCCCGGGGCATCCCGTCCCGGACCGCCATCGGCCTCGTGTACGTGAACAACCCGCAGGGCAAGCCGTTCTTCGGCCACCACATGTGGACGGAAGTGTTCGTCAACGGCGAATGGATGGGCTTGGACGCCACCCGCGGCGCCGTCGGGGCGGGCCACATCAAGATCACCGACCACAGTTGGGCCGGGGTGATTTCCCTCACGCCGCTGCTCCCGGTGCAAGGATTCCTGATGGCCCACCCGACGATTGACGTGGTGAAATAGAGGCGGTCTTCCCGCCTGAAATCGCCGAAGCGAAGTTCAACGGCGAGCGGCGCGGCGTCAGCCC
>JAYUGD010000371.1:0-14629 GCA_043767785.1 Zavarzinella sp.
CGACAAGTTGCAGGAGGCGAGGCAAGTGGCCGTCGCCCGCGGAATCGACAAGGACGAGGGGTATCTCAAGATCGTCGGCGAGGCCGAGCAAAAGATTCGCGCGCGGGCCGTGTACGTGGCGATTAACCCGCCGCTGCCGAAGACCCCGGCGCCGGACGACGGGCTGACGAGTTTGCTGTTCGCCCCGCGGCTCGACCGCGGCCCGCGCTTCCCGGTGCGCGGCCCGCCGACGACGTTCTTCGCCTTGGCCCGCGGCATCCTGTACGCGCTGGACGAGGCTGACGGCAAAGTGCTGTGGGCCATGCGCACCGGCGCGGACAACACGATCCCCGCCGTGAGCGTCCCCGCCACGGACACGACGCCGGAACTGGCCATCGTGCCAACGTCCCAGGGGGGGCAGGCGGGCCTCCACGCCCGGCACCTTCGAACCGGGCGGTCGGAGTGGTATCAAGCGTTGCCGGCCCCGTGCGTGGGCGAGCCGCTGTTCATCGGGACCGAACTGTACGTCCCGCTCGCGGACGCGCAGGGCACTGTCCTTGAAATCGTGGCCGCCACCGGGGACGTGCGCGGCAAGATTCAACTCGGCCGCGCCATCGGCGGGCAGCCGGTGATCCGGCCGGGGACGGGGCAACTGTTCATCCCCGCCGAAGCGGCGAGCGTGTACGCCTTCGACGTGGCCCGGCGCGGGCCGAACAACCAACACCTCGACCCGGCCTTGGCCGGCGTCATCCCGACCGGGCACGGGCCGGGGGCGTTGCAGGGGCCGATCTTCTTCGCCAACCCCGAGCCGGACAACCCCGGCCCCCGGCACCTGCTGGCGGGCGTGGCCCTCGGCCTGGACCGCATGGCCGTGAAGGCGTGCCCGTTCGCGGACGCGGAGGGCGGGGCCGTCAACCCGGCCGGCGCGCCGAGCGAGATTCCCGTCCCCGGCTGGTCGCGCTTCCCCGCGTACTGCGACGGGGAGAAGGTCGCCGTCGTCACGGACCGCCGCGAGCTGCTCCTCTTCGGCATCAACCTGGGCGACAACCGCGACGTGACCTTGTTCCCGCTGCCGAGCGCCCCCGGCCAGCAGACGGAGGAATCGGCGGGTCAACTGGTGATGGCCGACGAGGTGAACTATTGGACGCTCGCCGGCCGGGAACTGCGGCGGCATTGCCTCGGGTTCGCCAATAAGGACGGGGCGAAACTCGTCCCGGCCGGAAAGGGCCTTCGCGTCGGCGAACCCGTGCAGGCGGCCCAGACGAACGCCCGGCGCGACCTGATGGTGATCGTCGCCCAAGAGGGCGGGTCGTTCCGGGTGACGGCCGTTTCGACCGAATCCGGTGAGCTGGTCTGGCAACGGGAACTCGGGATGCTGGCGAAGGGAGAGCCGTTCCGCCGCGGGGACGACTTGGTTTGGCTCGACCAAGGCGGCGGGCTGACGAAACTGGACACGCGACTGCTCACGCAAGACCGGACCCCCGTGTGGCTGGTGGACGCCGAGGAGCGCTGGATGGTCGCCGCCCCGGCCGTCGGCTTCCGGCCGCTGACCGACCTCGTGCCCGGCCCGGACGGCACGGCTCTCGTCCTGCTGGAAGGCAACTCCGAGAAGGGCAGGCAATTTCTGCTGCGGGTGTTCAACGGCGCCCGCGTGGACGAGCAACTCGTCCCGGCCCCCGGCGGGCTGGCGGGGGAGCCGATGGTCGTCGGCCGCTTCCTCGTCCTCCCCGCGGACAACGGGACGCTGTACCGCCTCGCGCTCGACGGGGGGAAGATTCTGGAAGAGGGGCCGACGTGGCGCGGGAATTCCCTCCCCGCATCCAGCGCCTGCTTCCTGGCCCCGCTGGCGGGCGACGATTTTTTGGCGACCGACGGCAACAAATCGGTCGTCCGGTGGAACTGGTCAACGACGACGAAGCGGTTTGAATCGCGAGGGCGGCTTGTGGTAAGGGGCAAGTTCCGCGCGAAGCCGTTCGTGGTTTCGACGGCGCCCCCCCGAATGTTGACGGTCGATCAAACCGGCGGTCTTTCCCTGTGGGACGCCGACAAATTTAAGCCGGACCTGCCGCCGTTGCGCCTGTGGCAGGCCGCCGACAAGGACGCGGCGCTGCCGGGCAACGACCGCATCGACGCGGTGATTCCCGTGCCCGGCGTGCCTGAGCTGTTCGCCTTGATCGGCAATCGGCACGCCTTCGGCCTGCGATTTGACGCGGACAAGCCCGTTTGGGCGACCGCCGGCCAGTTCGTGAACCACGGCCGCGAGGCGGGGGGAAATGTCTTGGTGACGGAGCGAAACGCGGTCCGCCGGCTGGCGCTGGCGACCGGGGAACTGTCGGCCCCGCTGTTCCAAGCGGGCGGGCCGTACGCCGTCGGCGGGGGGGCCGTCCCGCTGGGCGACCGGCGCTTGCTCGTCCCGCTGGCCGACGGGACGCTGCTGCTGGCCGAGGCACCCCCGGGGAAAGCGCCGTTGGCTCCCGGCAAACCGTGAGTATACTGGCGACGTAAGACCATTATCAGAAAGCTCGGAGACCCCTCATGTTGCGCTGGACCGGATTGGCCGTGGCCGCTTCCCTCATCCTCACCATTGGCGGCGTGGCCCAAGACGACGCCCCAGCGACACCGACGTCCCACCCGTACTACCCGCTCAAGAAGGATTCCGAGTGGACGTACGCCGTGCAAGGCGGCCCGGTGAAGGTGAAGGTGGTCGGCACCGAGAAGATCAAGGACACCCTCTGCTACAAGCTCGAAACGTCCGCGGGCGGCAAGCCGGCCTCGACGGAGACGGTCGGCGTCACCAAGGACGGCGTGCAGCGCTTCATCGTCAACGGCCTGTCCGCCGAGACGCCGATCCTGTTCCTCAAGAACGACGCCAAGTCGGGGGACACGTGGACGGTGGACACCAAGGTCTCCGGCCAAGTCGTGAAGGGAACCTTCAAGACCGACACCCAAAAGGTGAAGGTCAAGGACAAGGAGTACGACACGCTGCACGTGAAGACCGAAGACATGGAAATTGGCAGCACGAAGACCTCCGTGGAATACTGGTTCGCCAAGGACGTCGGCATCGTGAAGTTGAAGTTCAGCCTCGGCACGCAAGAGGCCACGCTGGAACTGGAAAACTACACGCCCGGCAAGTAATGCGGGCGCCCGCCGCGACGAACCCACCGGCCCCCGGTGGGTTTTCGTGTTTCCGGCCACTGGAAAACCCATGACCCCCTTCGCCGAGCGGTTGGCCCACGCGGTGCAGTCGAAGCGGACCCCGCTGTGCGTCGGGCTGGACCCGCGCTGGGAGTCGCTGCCGGCCGTGATCCGCACCCGCCACGCGGACGGCACGCTGGCGGGTGTCGCCGCCGCGTACCGCGAGTTCTGCCTGAAAATTCTCGACTTGGTGGCCGAACATGTCCCCGCGGTGAAGCCGCAGAGCGCCTTCTTTGAAGCGTGCGGCCCGGCCGGCATGGCGGCCATGCCGGCGGTGATCTCCAAGGCCAAGCAACTCGGCCTGATCGTGATTCTGGACGCCAAGCGCGGCGACATCGCCTCGACGGCCGCGGCCTACGCGGAAGCCGCCTTCGCGGGCACGCCGCACGAGGGCCGGACGCTGCCCGTATGGAATGCGGACGCCCTGACCGTGAACCCGTACTTGGGGCGGGACGCGGTCGAACCGTTCATCACCACCGCCCGGCAATCGGCCGGCGGGCTATTCATCCTGGTGCGGACCAGCAACCCCGGCAGTGGCTTGTTCCAGAACTTGGAGTGCGACGGCAAGAAAATGTACCAGCACGTCGCCGACGCGGTGACGGCGTGGAACGGCGAAAATCTGGCCGCCAACGGTTACGGCGACTGCGGGGCCGTCGTCGGGGCCACGCACCCGAAGGAACTGGCCGAACTGCGGGCACGAATGCCCGGGGTATGGTTCCTCGTCCCCGGCTACGGGGCGCAGGGGGGAACTGCGGCCGACGTGGCCGCCGCGTTCGATACTCAGGGAATGGGCGCGGTCGTCAACAGTTCGCGGGGGATTACGTTCCCCTTCAAGCCGGATGATCCGAATTGGGAGTCGGCCGTCGTGACCGCGACGCGCAAAGCCGCGGACGAATTGCGGGCCGGCGCCGGGCTGTGACCGCCAGCCCCTCGGTCATTCACTTGCCAGCCACGGTGACAATCGCTTCCCCGTCCGGAATCGCCCTCGCCATCGCCCAATCTGGCATCCACCTCGATAGGCCGATCAGCCACCGCATTCGCCGGGGGAAGCTGTACACCTTCTTGCGCGCGAGGATGGCGTTCACCATCTTGCGCGCGGCCGCGTCCGGCTCCAGCACCCAGAGCATCTGGTCGTTTTTCTCGGTCATCGCCGTGCGGACGAAGCCGGGGCAGAGCGTCGTTACGGCGATGCTTTTCGCCCGCAGGGTGATGCGCAGACTTTCCAAGTACGCGCTCAGGCCGGCTTTGCTGGCGCAGTAAGCGGCCGCCCCCGGCAGACCCTTGAACGCCGCCACGCTGGACACGCCGACGAGGTGTCCGCGGCCTCGCTGGAGCATGGCCGGCATCACGGCCTCGAAGGCGTACATCGGGCCGAGCAGGTTGGTGCGGATCACTTTTTCCGCGCCGGGGATGTTCAAGTCCGCGGCGGTGTTCGACTCGCCGACGCCCGCGTTGGCCACCATGATGTCGCACGGGCCGAGTTCCGCGGTCAGTGCGCCGACGGCCACCCCGACGGCCGCACGGTCCCCGGCGTCGGCCACGCGGTACGCGGCCGTCCCGCCAGCTTCGCGGACTTCTTGGATGGCATTTCGCAGCTCCGTCTCGCGCCGGGCGATCAGCCCCACGGCCGCCCCGCGCCGGGCAAACTCCGCGGCCATCGCCCGGCCCAAGCCGGCCGAGGCCCCGGTGATGAAGACCACGCGACCCGCACAATCCGACTTCACGGCGTGACCCTTTCGTAGCGCTTCCGCCTTTGCCGGGAATTCCCGGCAAAGGCGGCGACATTTCCCCTCCCGCCCGCTTGGCAAGCCCCGGATTTCCGGTCAAGATGACGGGTAAGGTCATCGCGGATGATCCCACCGGGAGTCGTCATGTCTTCGTGTCTGCGGCGAATGGGAGTCTGGGCGGCCTTCGCGTGCCTGACGGTCGCCGGCGCCGCCCCCGCCCAAGTTACCCCGCGCAAGCCCCCGGAGCAATACGACGCCCGGATTCGCTACCGCATTGACGCCGACCGCAACGAGCGCGTGCTGGTGTTCGAGCGCATGACCAAGTTCTTCGCGGGGCTGGGGTTCGTCGAAACGCCCGGCGACGAGAACGACCTCGCGGCCTTCGATGTCCAAGCCGAACTGATGACCGGGACCATCCCGTCCAAGACGGCCCCACGCTTGTTGGAAGAGCGGCGCGTCCAGACGGTGATGCTGTTGCCGGCCGGGTTCGCCGTGCCGGAAGACGGCACGCAGCGCGTGCGCGTCGCCTTGACACTCAATAACAACCGCGACCAACTGCTGTTATACAAGCAGACGCGCGTCGCCCTCTCGGCCCTGGGCTTCATCCCGGACATCGGCTACGACCCCAAGCGGTTCACCCTGTTGATGGGCGCTGTCCCCGCCGTCACCCTACCGAATTTGCTCAGGGACTTGCGCGCGCAGCCGTCCGGGTGGGTGCTGCCCGACCCGCCCGCGGCCCTCGTGCAGCGGCTGTCGGACGGCACGGAAACAACGAGCTTGGTATTGCCGTTCGCGGACACGCTGCCGATCCGCGTCGTCGAAGTCTTGGGATTGGCCGAGGCGTCGCCGGCGATCGTGAAGTTGCCGCCGATCCCGGCCGACCAGCCGTATCAAGAAAAACTCACGTCGGACTTGCGCCGGAAGCTGGCCGAGGAAGGTGTGAAGGAAGCCCCGCTGCGGGTGGAAGTCGTCCTCGCGGCCGAGCCGTCGGAGATCGACTCGGATTGGCGGGTTCCCTTTATTGAAGCCGGCGCGAGCATCGACGGCCGCATCGGTTCCGTGGTCAGCGTCACGTTGCCGGCCGGCGGCAAGGCCGTCGATTTGGCCGCCCTCGGCCAGATCGTGTCCATTCGGTCCCCGCGGGCCGCGCGGGCGGTCGCCCCGGACGTGCCCGCCGAGCCGAAGAAGGAAGGGCCGAAGAAGGAAGAGCCGAAAAAAGATGTCCTGCAAATCTCGGCCGACGAATTGAAACTTCCCCCGGTGGCCCCGGACATCGACCCGCTGACCGTCACCGGGCTGTCCCGTCTGCACGCCATGAACCGTAAGGGGCAGGGCGTCCGCGTCGTCCTCATCGACACCGACTTCGCGGGCTGGGATACGCGGTTTCCGGCGCCGAAGCCCGGCGCCCCCGCGCCGCGCTTCGGGCGAGTGACCTTCATCGACCTCACGGCCGTGCGCCAGAAAGACGTGACCCCCGACGAAATGCCCGGCGAATTCGGGTCGGGGACGCACGCGGCCTTGGCCGTGCGTCTGGCCGCCCCATTGGCCGACCTGACACTGGTGCGAGTGCCGCCGGACGCCCCGTACAATGTCGTGAACGTCGGGCGGTACGTCCGCGGCGACGCCTTCCGCCCGGAAGGCATTACGACTCGCCGCGCCGAGTTGGCCGCGGACTTTGACGCGTACCAAGAAAAGCGTAAGCGGGCGAACGACGAATACCGGGCCGCGTTCAACGATTTCGACCAAGACGACAAGGCGGAGAAGCGGCGCCGAGAGGCCCAAAAGGTCTTGGCCGGGCTTGACGCGGAGGACGTCCAGTTGCGCGCCCGACTCGACCGGATCGAGAAGTTGGAAGTCCAGTTGATCGACTTGAAGGGCGAGAACATCGTGGTCAGCCTGCTCAGTTGGAACACCGGCTTCGCGCTCGACGCGGCCAGCCCGATGAGCCGCTTTTTGGACGACTGGCTTGCCAAGGCCCGGCCGTCTGTCACCACACGCCGGCCCACGCGGCCCGCCCCGCCGGCGGCTCCGATTTGGTTCCAGCCGGCGGGGGACCAGCGCGGGCAGACGTGGACCGGCCTGTTTCGGGACGCGGACGGCAACGGCGTCATGGAGTTCGCGACCCCGGCCGAGCCGGTGTTGCCCGGCCGGTGGTCCCGCGAATTGAACTTCATCGGGGCGGCCCGGCAAGGCGGGGAGGACACGGCCGACCTGCCGGCCGGCGCGAAGATCCGCATCAGTGTCCAGTGGCGCGAGCCGCACGACCCGGACTTGCCCGAGGCCGATTACCGCTCTCCCATCACACCGCTCAAATTGCAATTGGTCCGGCAACGCGACCCGTTGGGCGAGAAGGCGGCTTCCGACGAGATTGACCTCATCGCCGAGTCCGAGGGGCTGCCGGAGCGCCTCCAGATCGACCCGAACTTCGGCATCTACGAACATAGTCTGGAACTGACCCTCCCGGCCGACGGCCGCTACGCCCTGCGGGTCGAGGGGTCACTCCCCAAGTCGCTTCGGCCGCTGACCGTCCCGACGTTGGAAGCCCAAATGATCCGGTGGGAACTCCGGCCGCGGCTGTTCGTGGAATCGGCCGACGGCAAGGGCCGCCTTCGCCTGTTGGACTACCGTTCTCCGACCGGCGGCGTGCCCGCCCCGGCCGACGCCCGCAGCGTGGTGACGGTCGGCGCCGCTGGCCCTGATGGAAAGGCGCGGGCGTTCAGCTCCGCCGGCGCCGGCCCGCTCACGGAGTTGGCCGACAAGCCGACTCTACTGGCCCCCGACTTCTTGCCGAAATGGCATGACGACACTGAGAGCCGGGGCACGAACCTCGCCACGGCCTACGCGGCCGGCCTCACCGCGAGTCTGCTGTCGGCCGGCGTGAAAGCCGGCCAACTGCCCGGCGCGGTCGTCTCGACCCCTGGCGGGTTGATCGCCATTCCGGAGTCGTGGCTAAAGCCCTAAACAGCCCAATTTGTCGATTAAAAACTACCGAGCTTACGTCACTTCTCCAGTCGCCGGGGCGGGGAATCCCGCCTTGACCCCTACGGCCCGCTTGGCTTATCCTATCCCCCATGACGGACCGAGACGGCCGGGTTTTCCCGGTCGTCGCCGGTTTGCAGAAGGCTTAACCGAGTCTGACTTCACGGAAGAAGCGATATGTTCAAATGCGTTCTCAATCTGTCAGCGCTGTTGCTCGGCGTCGGGGCCGCGAACGCGGGGCTGATCCCCACGGACTTGGCCGTCAATAAAGAGGGGGACAGCGGCGCGTACCGCTTCACGTACTCCGTGGACTTGCAGTCGAAGGGCGTCCTCCAGCCGGGCGACTTCTTCACCATCTACGACTTCGCGGGCCGCGTGGACGGGACCGAACTCCAGCCCGCCAACTTCCACTTTTCCAGCGCGACCTCGGGGCCGACGCCGGCCCAAGTGACCGCCAAGGACGACCCGGCCGTTTCCAACCTGACGTGGACGTACACGGGGACCGGCCCGATCACCGGGGACGCCTTCCTCGGCGAGTTCAGCGCCGTGTCCACGTATCGGAATACGCGGTCGGACGACTTCACCGGCCAGTCGCACAAGCAGGACGTGGGCGGGCACTTCAATAACAATATCACCGACA
The DNA here is from genome assembly GCA_043767785.1 of Zavarzinella sp. Classification (GTDB taxonomy): domain Bacteria; phylum Planctomycetota; class Planctomycetia; order Gemmatales; family Gemmataceae; genus Zavarzinella. The sequence continues at coordinate 8,521 of JAYUGD010000371.1, forward strand.
CGGTCGTCCCGGTGCCCAGTTGCGTGCCGGAGCCGCCCGCGTGGATGTTGGCGGCGGTCGCCGCGGCCGGGCTGGCCGGGTACGGGTGGCGCCGGCGGGCGGGGAAGGCCGGCGGCCTCGTCTGAAGCCCGCCCGCAGAATTCGCACGGGAACATTACGGCCATGATGGAACGCCTGAGAACGGTCTGGCAATTCCGCCACTTTTGGCTCTCACTCGTCCAGATGGACTTGCGGGTGCGCTACCGCCGGTCGGTCCTCGGCCTCGGCTGGTCGATGCTCAACCCCGTCGTGATGACGGTCGTCTTCTGCGTGGTCTTCTCCACGTGGCTGCCGAACGGCGACTGGCGCGTGGCGGCCCCGTACTACCTCACCGGCATCGCGATTTGGGACTTCGTCAAGCAGGCGGCGGTGCAGGGGGCCATGACGTTCGTGCGGAACGAGTCGTACATCCGCCAGTCGCCGCTGCCGCTGGCCGTCTACTGCCTGCGCACGAGCCTCGGGTCGGCCGTCCACTTCGGCATGGCCGTGTTGGTGATCGTCACGCTGGCCGTCGCCCTGAACCCGGAAAGCCACTTCACGCCGCTGTACGCCCTGTGGGCCGTCGCGCTCGGGCTGATTCTGCTGTTCGTCTTCTGTGTAGCGTTCGCGGCCGTGTGCGCGTTCATGAACATTTACTTCCACGATACGCAACACTTGGTGGACGTGGTGTTCAGCATTGCTTTCTTCCTGACGCCGATCCTGTACCGCAAGGAACTTTTGATCGAGCGCGGCGTCGGCTGGCTGGCCGACATTAACCCGGCCGTCGTGTTCTTCGACATGATCCGCGAGCCGCTGCTGACGGGCGAGGCGCCGGCCCTGCTGGTATTCGCCAAGGCCTTCGCGGTCACGCTGACGATGCTCGGGGCGGCCGCCGTCGCGTTCGCCAAGTGCGAGCGGACGCTGATTTTCCACCTGTAATTCCCCGGAGCGCCATGTCGGCGGAAATCGAACTCGAGAACGTCCACCTGCGGTTCCACGTCAAGCGGGCGAAGCGCGTGTCGCTGAAGGAATACCTCGTGAAGGGGCTGTTCCGGCCGTCGGCCAACCCGGCGATGGAAGTCCACGCCCTCCGCGGCGTCTCCCTGACCTTGAAAGAAGGGGACCGCCTCGGCATCGTCGGCCACAACGGGGCCGGCAAGAGCACCCTGCTGAAGACGATGGCCGGCGTGTACCCCCCGACGGAGGGCCGGCGCCGCGTCGTCGGCCGCATCAGTTCGCTCTTCGACATCAACGTCGGCTTCGAGGTCGAGTCGTCCGGGTGGGACAACATCCGCTTCCGCAGTTACATGCTCGGGGAGACGCCGAAGACCGTCAATTCCAAGATGACCGAGATCGCCGAGTTCAGCGAGTTGGACCGGTTCCTCGACATGCCGATGAAATATTATTCGTCCGGCATGATGATCCGGCTGGCGTTCTCCGTCGCGTCATCTCTCACGCCGGAAGTGCTGCTGATCGACGAGGCCCTGAGCGCCGGGGACATGAACTTCCAAATCAAGGCCAAGGCCCGCGTCCGCGACCTCATCCGCACGGCCCGGCTGATGGTGCTGATCTCGCACGACATGAACGCTATCCGCGAACTGTGCAACTCGGCGATCTGGATGGAGCAGGGGCAGGTGAAGATGGCCGGCCCGTGCACCGAAGTGATTGACGCCTACCAGAAGGGCATGGGCGGGGACCACACGCCCGTCGGGGCCGCCGCCTGACGGCTTACCGCACGAAGATGAACTCCTTCAAATTGACCAGCACGTGGGCGTAGTCCGTCCACGCCTTCGCCTCGCCCCCCGGCCCGTACTCCGCGAACTGGGCGGCGATGAACGCCTTCCCCTGATCCTCTTCTTCCGCGGTCGCCGGGCGGCCGAAAGCCGTCTGGTACATGCGGTTGACGCGGGACGCAGCCGACAGTTTTTGGTCGGCGAGCACGCGCTTCGCCCACAGATCCGTCTGCTGGTTCACGAACGGGTTGTTGAGCATGGCCAACGCCTGGGCGGGCACATTGGACGTCGTCCGCTTGCCGATCGTGGAAAACGGGACCGGGTAGTCGAACGCGAGGAAGAACGGGTTCAAGAAGTTCCGCCGCACTTGCAGGTAAATGCTGCGCCGCCCGGCCCCGTCGAGGGGGCCGCTGGCCCCCGGCCGGCCGCGGCCGATCATGAACGCCGTCAGGTACGTTTGGACCGGCGGGCCTTCCATCGTCGGGTCGAGGCGGCCCGAGATGGCGAGTAGCGAATCACGGATGGCCTCCGCTTCCAAGCGCCGGATCGGCATCTTGTGGAACAACTCGTTCTTCGGGTCCGCCTCGTCGGCCGTCGGGTCCGCGACACTCGCCTGTTGATAGGCGCCGGATGTCAGGATGAGCTTGTGCAACTTCTTGACGGACCAACCGTTGTCCATGAACCACGTCGCCAGCCAGTCCAGCAGTTCGGGGTGCGTGGGCCGTTGGCCTTGCAGTCCGAAGTCGTCGGGCGAGCGGACGATGCCCTCGCCGAAATGGTGCTTCCATATGCGGTTCACCAACACGCGGGCCGTCAACGGGTTCTTGCCGTTCGTCAACACGGTCGCCAACTCCAACCGGCCGCTGCCCTGCCGGAACGGCGTCGGGTCGATGGCTTCCAACAGTCGCCTCGGGACTTCGTCGCCAAGGCTCTTATGACTGCCGCGGATGAAGACCCGCTCGTTCAGCCCGGTGCCGTCGGTCATGGCGAGCGCGCGCCGGGCCGGCGGCGTGGCCGCTTCTAGACGGTGGAAAGTCGCCCGGCTCTTCTCTTCTTCAAGGGTGATGACGGCCGTATTGGCGGTCGTCCCCAGAACCATGTTGAGCAGACGGGTTTGATCGACGGTGAGCGCGTCGCTGCTCTTCCAACGGGCCAACACGTCGGCGATGTGCTTGGAAAGGGCGCTGACGAAAACGGCGCCGGTATCGGCCGCCAAAGCGACCGCTACCAAGGCGTTCGGGGCTTCCGGCGGGGCGCTCGGCTGATCGGCTTGGATCACGTCCAGCAGCGACACCTGCCCGTCGCCGTCGTCCAGCGCTTCCACATACGCCCGGTGGCCCTTCCACCGCCGCACGTCTTGGGCGTGCCAGCGAGACTCGTCCCCGGCGGCGGTGAACTTCAGCGCGCCATAAATAGGGTCTTGAATGAGTTGAAAGTTGTCCACCACCGTATTCACGCGGACGCCGTTGCCGGGGAGGCGGTAAAGAATGTAGTCCCGTTCGATAGTGAACGTGGCTGACCGCAGTGTCCCCGCGAGTTTTGGCAAGAGGGAGCTGCTGACGACGGCCGGGGAGGGGACAGCCGTGACTTTGCCATCCTTGCCGATCACGGCTTTGGATTGAGTGAACGAAAAGGCCTCTCCAGTCGTCCGCCAGCCGGCGCGGGGCAGGGGAAGAGCGTTGGTCCGCTTCACCCACTCTGTCGCCACGTTCCCCTGCTGCTCCTGTTTCTTGCGCATCGCCGCGGCCTTCGCCGTGTACTGCTCCACCGTCATCGCGGACAGGCCGACCAACTCGGCCCAAGCCGGAGACCCGCCGGAGAACCCGGCGAGGCCTTTCTCGGCCAATTGTTTCGCCATCGCGTCGGCCGTTCGCGTGACGGCCAACGCTTCCGCTTCACGGGCGGCTTTCGCCAACGGTTCGAGAAACTTAGTCCGCCGGGCCGGGTCGTCGATGAACGCCTTGTCGTGCCGGGAACTTTCGAGGACGCCGTAGAGGGCGTAGTAATCTTTGGTGGTAATCGCGTCAAACTTGTGGTCGTGGCAGCGGGCGCAGGAGACCGTCAGCCCGAGGAACGTCTTGGCAAACACGTCAATCTCGTTGTCGATGCGGTCGGCCTGGTCCTCGCGAACGTCCACCGGGGAGTGCTTCGCTTCGCCCAAGTACCAGAAGGCGGTGCCCTGAACGGATTCGTTCGAGCCGTCCGCCGGATTCTTGCGGGGCGTCGGCAGCAAGTCCCCGGCGACGTGTTCTTTGACGAACTGATCGAACGGCACGTCCGCGTTGAAGGCTCGGATCAGGTAATCGCGGTATCGCCACGCTTCTTGCAATTCGAAATCGAACTCGTGGCCCAACGTCTCCGCGTAGCGCGCCAAGTCAAGCCAATGGCGGGCGTAGCGTTCCCCGTAGGTCTTTGAAGCCAGCAAGCGGTCGATCACCCGCTCCCACGCTTGCGTGGATTCGTCTTGGAGGAAGGTGTCAATCTCCCCGAGCGTCGGCGGCAAGCCGGTCAAGTCGAGTGTCACGCGGCGCAGCAAGGTCCGCTTGTCGGCCTTGGCGGCGGGCTTCAATCCCTTGCGGGAGAGTTGTTGCAGGATGAACGAATCGACCGGCGTGCAGATGAATCCCGGGCCGTTCATCTCCGGCACGCGGGCGGGTTTCACCGGCTGGAAGGACCAGTGTTTCGCGCGTTCGTTTAAGTCGAACGCCTTCGGCCCGCCGGTCGTCGTCTCGGCTCCCGCCGGCCAGACGGCGCCGGTCTTGACCCAGTTGGTGAGCGTGGCAATGTCTTCTTCGGACAACTTGCCTTTCGGCGGCATCTTGATTTCGCCGCCGTAACCGATGGCCGACACCAGCAGACTTTTCGCCGGCTCCTTGGCGACCAACGCCGGGCCGGTGTCGCCGCCTTTGACGGCCGCTTCCCGCGAGTCGAGCCGCAGTCCCCCCTTTTGCTTCTTGTCGCCGTGACAGCCGATGCAATGCGTGGCTAACAGTGGCCGGACCTTCTTTTCGAAGAATTCCGTCTCCGGGTCCACGGCGCGGCTCGCGGACGCCGTGAGGACGAGCGAAAGGCAGATGACCAGATACTTCATGGAGGCCCGAGGAAGAGGCGGGGAGGGAGGCTACCTCTATCATCCGAAATGCGAGCGGGGACCGCAAGCCGACGCCGCTATTTTCGCCCGTGAATCAGGATGTCGTCGCCAATTGTCTCCACGCAAAGGTCGGTCAGTTGAAGTGCCTTGGCCAAGGATGTGATTCCCGCCCCCGCGATGGGCGTCGGCGCGTTGGAACCGCCGACCAGCTTCGCGGCAACGAACGCATACACTTCGTCGATCTCGCCGGCCGCCAAGAAACTGCCCAACACGCCGGCCCCGCCTTCCACCAAGACGTTCGTCATCCGGCGGGCCGCCAACAGTTCCAACAGTTGCGGCACGGAATCGACGGCCAGCAGTTCGGCGCCGGCCTCTTTCCACTTTCGTAACTTGGAATGAACCGCCGATGGGGCGGCGATCAGCGCCGGGGCGTCTTGAATCGTTTTCAACAGATTGCAGTCGCCGTCCATGCCGTCGCCGGTCGTGGTCATCACAATCCGCGTCGGCGTGCGCGGCCCGGCGGGGCGGGCGGTCAGCAACGGGTCATCGGCGAGCAGGGTGCCGCGGCCCACCAGAATCGCGTCCATCATGCCGCGAAGCTCATGAACCCGCCGCCGCGCGGCTTCCCCGGTTATCCATTTTGACTCGCCCGCCGCCGTCGCGATTTTTCCGTCGAGCGTCATGGCCCACTTGGCGACGACCCACGATTTTCCGCGCAAGAGTTTCAGGTACGGGGCGTTCACCCCGCGAGCAGCCAATTCGCCAACGCCGACCTCGAACGCGATGCCCGCCTCTCGGAGACGAGCGGCTCCCTGCCCCGACACTTTCGGGAACGGGTCGAGCATCGCGGCGACGACCCGGCGAACCCCCGCCCGGATCACCAGGTCCGTGCACGGGGGCGTTTTGCCGAAGTGTCAGCAGGGTTCCAGCGAAACATACAGCGTGCCGCCGCGGGCATTTTCCCCGGCTTGCCGCAGGGCGTTCACCTCGGCGTGGGCTTGGCCGTACTTCTCGTGCCACGCTTCGCCGACGACGACGTCATCCCGCACGACGACGGCCCCGACCATCGGGTTGGGTTCGACGGACCCGCGGCCGCGTTCGGCCAAGGTCACGGCGCGGGACATGTAGTCGAGATCGGTCATCGGGCCGGTTTCCAAAATTTCGCGTGAACCACTCGGCGGGGGCCGCGTCCCTCGTAGTAACCAGAGTTGAGATTAGCAGAACACCGGACACAAGAGAAACCCATGTTGGCCTTCAATTATTCCCT
>JAYUGD010000372.1:0-5560 GCA_043767785.1 Zavarzinella sp.
TCTCGAACTCGGCCTCGCGGTCGATCATCTCCGTCATGAAGTTTTGCATGCGGGACGGGGCGACGATCAGCTTCTTCCACACCGGCAGTTCGCTGTAGCCGGTCAGGTAGTTGAACAGGGCGGACACGTCGTCCGCGAAGTCCGCGTTGCAGGTGAAGTACCCGAGGTCGGTGTACAGGCGGGCCGTCTGCGGGTTGTAGTTGCCGGTGCCGAGGTGGACGTACCGGCGGATGCCGTCCTCCTCGCGGCGGACGACGAGCGCCACCTTGCAGTGCGTCTTCAGCCCGATGAACCCGAAGACGACGTGGACGCCGGACTTCTCCAGCTCGCGCGCCCACGCGATGTTCCGCTCCTCGTCCAACCGGGCCTTGAGTTCGATGACGGCCGTCACCTGCTTGCCGGCGTCCGCGGCCCGCTGGAGGGCGCGGACCACGGGGGAGTCGCTGCTGGTGCGGTACAGCGTCTGCTTGATGGCCAGCACCCGGTCGTCGGCGGCGGCGGCCTCGATGAAGTCCACCACGGGCGTGAACGATTCGTACGGGTGGTGCATCAGAATGTCGCGGGCGCGGATCGCCGACCAGATGTTGGCGGCGTTCACGATGTCCGGGACGGGTTGAGGCACGAACTGCGGGTCGCGCAAGTTCAAGAACCCCGGCAGCCCATAGACTTGGAACAGGCCCGTGAGGTCGATCAGGCCGGGGATGCGGAACACGTCCGCGGACGTGTCCACGTCCAGGGCGGCGGTCAGAAACTGCACCAACTCTTCCGGGGCGTCGGCCTCGATCTCCAGCCGGACGGCCGTGCCGCGGCGCCGCTTGCGCACGGACTCCTCGATGGCCTTCAGCAAGTCTTCCACTTCCTCGTCTTCGATCTCGTACTCGCTGTCCCGCGTCACCCGGAAGACGGTGGTGTGGTCGATCTTCATGCCGGGGAACAGCTCGTTCAGGTGCAGCCGGATGACGGCCTCCAGCGGGGCGAACGCATACCCCTCCTCGACCGCCAGCGGCACGAACCGCCGCAGCACGGCCGGCACCTGCACGACGGCGTACAACCTGTCCGGGTGGGCCGGCCGCTCCAGCACGACGGCGAGGTTGAGCGACTTGTTGGCCAAGTGCGGGAACGGGTGGCCGGGGTCGATGGCCAACGGCGTCAGCACGGGGAACACTTCCCGGCGGAAGTTCTCCCGCAGGTGCTTCTTGTCCGCGTCCGTCAGCTGCTTCACGGTGGTCTTCAAGACGACGCCCGCCTTCTCCAAGGCGGGGGTCACTTCCTCCGTCAGCACTTGGTACTGGTCCTGCACCATCTTGGAGACGAGTTGGGAAATCTTCTCCAGTTGCACCTTCGGCGTGGTGTGGTCCGCCCCGGACGACCGCGTGATGCCGGCGTGGACCTTCTGTATCAGCCCGCCGACGCGGACCATGAAGAACTCGTCGAGGTTGGCCGCCACGATGGCGAGGAACTTGAGCCGCTCCATGAACGGCACGCGCGCGTCCTGCGCCTCTTCCAAGACCCGGCGGTTGAACTCCAGCCACGACAGTTCCCGGTTGATATACAGGCTGGGGTCATCAAGGCTGACGGCCGCGCCGGCCGGGGCCGGCGGCGGGGAAACGGGAGACATGACGGAACCCTTTGGGGCAGGGGCGGGGTCGCCCAAGGCGGTCGAACTATCCTGATTGAGATACGGCCCGGCCGCACGAAAACCACCTCACCCCCGGCCCCCTCTCCGCGGCGGAGAGAGGGGGTTAGGGGTGAAGGGTCTTTGAAATGATTATTTCTCCCGCCGCGGGCGTCATGGTATGATCGGCCCACCGCCGGATTCTCTTCCCCTGTCACAGGACCGTTACCGATGCGTTGGATTTGCTCTTTGCTGATGGCTTCGGCCTTCGCCCTCGCGGCGACCGCCGACGGCCCGGCCGACAACAATTTTGAAAAGGTGCGGCCCGTGCCGCCGCCGCCGAAGGAGGCGCCGTCCGCGGAGGACAAGGCCGAGTTGCAGAAAGGGATCGACGAACTCGGGGCCGAGGTCGACGCCTTGAAGGCCGCCCTCAGAGACAAGCCGGCCCAACTGGCCCTGCTGCCGGACGTGATGATCTACCACAAGGCCGTGCGGGACGCGGTGACTTACAACGAGCTGTTCGACCCGAAGCAAGATGTCCCCGCCGCCAAGAAGATGTTGGCGATCGGCATGGACCGGGCGAAGGCGTTGAAGGACGGCAAGGCCCCGTGGACGACGCAGACGGGGCAAGTGATTCGCGGGTACGTTTCCAAGATCGACGGCTCGGTGCAGCCCTACGGGATATTCGTCCCCGCCGGTTACGATGCCAACGGCACCGGCGCGCACCGACTTGACCTATGGTGTCACGGTCGGGGGGAAACGCTCAGCGAGTTGAGCTTCATCCAAAGCGGGCCGGGCTGGCAGTCGCCCGCGGGGGCGTTCGTGCTGAGTCTGTACGGCCGGTACTGCAACGCCAACAAGTTCGCCGGGGAGATCGACTGCTTCGAGGCGCTGGCCGCCGTGAAGAAGAATTACCGCATCGACGACGACCGCCTCGTGATGCGCGGCTTCTCGATGGGCGGGGCGGCGTGCTGGCAGTTCGCCGTCCACTACCCGGGCGCGTGGTGCGCCGCCGCCCCCGGGGCCGGCTTCTCCGAGACGGCCGACTTCCTCAAGGTGTTCCAAAAGGAGACGGTGCAGCCGCGGCCGGACGAGAAAAAACTGTGGCACATGTACGACTGCACCGACTACGCCCTGAACCTGACCAACCTCCCCACCGTGGCCTACAGCGGCGAGATCGACAGCCAGAAGCAGGCTGCGGACATGATGGAAAAAGCCCTCAAGGCCGAGGGGATGACGCTGATCCACCTCATCGGGCCGAAGACGGGGCACGGCTACCACCCGGAAGTGAAGAAGGAACTCAACCGCCAGATCGACGAACTCGCCGCCAAGGGCCGGCCGAAGGTCCCCCCGGTCGTCAAGTTCACGACGTGGACGCTGCGCTACCCGACTTCCTACTGGGTCACGATCAAGGGCATGGAACGCCACTGGGAGCGGGCCAGGGTCGAAGCCGAGATCGTGGACAAGACGAACCTGAAAGTGACCACGTCGGGCGTCACCACGAACCTGAAAGTGACCACGTCGGGCGTCACCGACTTGGAACTCTCCATGCCGGGCGGCCACAACCCGTTCGAGCCGAGCAAGCCGGTCGCCATCGCCATCGACGGCACGACCATCACCGTCCCCGGCCAAATGAAGTTCTCGGTCCGCCTGTCGAAGGTGGACGGGACGTGGAAACAGTCGGACGGCGCCGACACGGGCCTGCACAAGCGGCACGGCCTGCAAGGGCCGATCGACGACGCCTTCATGGACACGTTCCTGATGGTCAAGCCGACCGGCAAGCCGCTGAACGAGGCGGTCGGCAAGTGGGCCGCGGCCGAGATGGCCCACGCCGTCACGCACTGGCGAAGCCAGTTCCGCGGCGAGGCCCCGATGAAGGCCGACAGCGACGTGACCGACGCCGACATCGCCGGCGGCAATCTGGTGTTGTGGGGCGACCCGTCGAGCAACGCCGTGTTGAAGAAGATCGCCGACAAGTTGCCGATCAAGTGGACCGCCGACGGCGTGACCGTGGGGGACAAGACCTACGCGGCCGGCGAAACCGTCCCGGTGTTGGTCTACCCCAACCCGCTCAACCCGAAGAAGTACGTCGTGCTGAACAGCGGCTTCACCTTCCGCGAGTATGACTACCTGAACAACGCCCGGCAAATCGCCAAGCTGCCCGACTGGGCGGTCGTCAACGTCACGCAGCCGATGACGCCGCGGTTCCCCGGCAAAATCGAGGCGGCGGGGTTCTTTGACGAGAAGTGGATGTTGAGCGGGAACTGAGTTAACCAATATCACCGCCGCGAGGCGGTCGTGTTGGAGTTCCGCTTTTAAGCGGTCTTGTACCCGACACCCGCGGGCGGCCGGCGAACCGAGTCTTCGAGGGTTCGCCTTCGGGGTGACGCTCTCCCGCCCTCGGGGTCGGAGCGTCGAAGACTCCGCTCCTTATGGGCCTGGTGGGATGGTGTTCCAAGACCGCTTAAAAGCGGAACTCCAACGCGACCGCCTGACGGCGGTTTTACACTACCTTGAACGGCTTGAACCCGTCGCCCACAATCTCTTTCGACGGGACGCCGAGCCATTGATCCAGAATGCCGGCGTACACCGAGCGGAAGTCGGTGGAGTGTTTCAGGTTCCCCATCTCCAGATCGTTCAGGTCCGGGTGCTTACCGTGGACGCCGGCGTTGACCTTGCCGCCGACGAGAAACATCGGGGCGCCGCTGCCGTGGTCGGTCCCCTTGCTGCCGTTCTCCTTGGCCCGGCGGCCGAATTCGGAGAAGGTCATCACCATCAGCCGGTCCTTGTGCCCGCGGGCGGCCATGTCCTTGTAAAAGGCCGTGATGGCCCCGGACACTTCCGTCAACAGGTTTGCGTGCGCCCCCTGCGGGCCGCCCTGGTTGGCGTGCGTGTCGAAGCCGTCGATGGAGACGTAGAAGAGGCGGGAGCCGAGGCCGGCGTCGATGAGTTGGGCGCACAGTTTCAGGCGGGTGGCCAGCCCCGTCTGCGGGTACGGCGCCTTCGGCTGGTAGTTGTTGCCGATTTCTTGCAGCTTCTTGCTGCTCTCGTAAGTGTTCGAGGCCGTCCGCTGCACGAAGTCCAACAGGTTCGGCCGGGAGGCGGGGGCGGCCGTCGGCAGGGCGGACTTCCGCACGATGTCCTTTTGGCCGGCTTGGTCGGCGAGTTTCAACTGGAAGTCCGCAAGGTTGGCGATGGACGGCACGCGGGCCGGGGCGCCGGTGAGGGCGAGCGGGGCCGTCTCGTTGCCGCCGGCGACGTGAAACGCCGGGCAGTTCATCGTCTTGAGCGCCTTGCCGATCCACCCCTCCGGAAGGGACTCGGCCGTGCTGCCCGCCTGCCAAATGTCCATCGACCGGAAGTGCGACTGGCTCGGGTTCGGGTAGCCGACGCCTTGGATCACGCTGAGGGCCTTGTCTTCCAACAGCCCGGCGAGGCCGTCCATCGCCGGGTGCAGGCCGACGTGGTCGTTGAGCTTCTTGACGCGGTCTTCCGGCACCTTGATCGTCGGCCGGAACTTGGCGTAGTCCGCGTTCTTGAACGGGATGACGGTGTTCAGCCCGTCGTTCCCGCCGGTGAGTTGCACGACGACGAGGATGGTGTCCTTCGCCCCCGGCTTGGCCGCGTCCGGGGCGGCGAACCCCGTGCGGGCGAGGAACGCCGGCACACTCGTCCCCAGCCCGACGAGCGAGGAGTATTGCATAAACTGGCGGCGGTTCGGCATGGGTTGGCCCTCTGTGAAAATTAAAACCGTTTCTCGCAAAGTTCGCACAGAGATCTGTGAATCCATCCGGCCTTCTTCGGCCGGTTTTCGGCCTGACGGGCCGATTACAATAGCCCAGCCCGTCAGGGCTGGGTAAATCGAGGCAATGGTTTTCGGTCTGAAGGACCGATTATCTGTCGCCGGTCCCGTCAGGGCCGGATTGTTGCCCATGGCTCCGGCAC
>JAYUGD010000373.1:0-5558 GCA_043767785.1 Zavarzinella sp.
AGCCGTTGGCTGTAGAACGCGGCGATGTGCCGCACCGTGGCGTCCGGGTCGGCCTTGCCCATCTGCGTCAGGCGGGCGAGCAGGCCGGCGCGGCGGTCGGCGGCGACGCGGACAGCCCCGGCGCGCACGGCCGGGTCGGCGTCATTGGTCAGGCGTTCGAGCCACACGGTCACGTCGAGTTCCTCCTCGTCCGCGAGTTCGAGCAGCAACTTTTGCCGGACGCTCGGCTCCGGGGAGGTGTACAGCCGGCCCAAGTGGATGTCCCGCGGGGTGCGGCCGCGGCTGCGCAGGCTCATTTCGCACAGTCGGCGGACTTCCGGGTCGCGGTCGTGCAGCCAGTTCAGCAGTTCGTCGTCGGTGAGCAGCACCGCCCGGTCCCGCGCCGGCCCGAGGGCCAACACGGCCGCCCGCCGCACTTCGGGCGACGGGTCGTTCAGCAGCGGCAGGATCAACTCGGCCGCGTCCAGGCCCGGCTGCATGCAGGTGGCGATGGCCTGCACGCGCACGTCTACCGAGTCGCTTTTGGCGGCCGTGGCGATCATCGCGGCCGCTTTTTCTGAAAGGGCGTCCGTCTTCCCGGCCACCAGCGCGGGCAGCAGGTCGAGGCCGGCGGATCGGCCGGGCGTGCTGAACCGCGGCTCCGCGGCGAAGAACGCGGCCGCCAACTCGGCGCGGGTCGCGTCCCCGTCCGGGCAGCCCTTCCACAGCGTCTCGAAGCCGTCGCGGGCCGCTTGGCACACGGCCGGGTCGTCGCTGCGCAACAGCCCCACCAGCGTCGGCCCGGCGGCCGGCCCGCACTCGGCCAACTTGGTCCCCCATTCGGTCTTATGATCGTCGGCGGCCCGTTCCAGCCGCTCGGCACAGTAGGAGACATACAGCCGTTCCCGCTGCCAGACGCCGACGGCCGCGAGCAGCACGGCGGCCAGCCCGGCGCGGGCCAACCACTTGTTCCGGCGGCGCGGGGCCGGGGCGGTCGCGGGGGTCATCGGCGGGACGGGGTTCATGGTCGGCCTCCTAATGAGAAGTCGGAAGATACGCGACAAACGCCCGACCGGGCAAGGGCAGTTGACAGCAGCGGGAGGGCCGGGTATCTGGGCGGTCTTCCTTACTGGAGATAACCGATGAAGCAGATATTCCTCCTGTTGGCCGTGGCGGTGTTCGCGGCCGGCTGCGGCAAGACGGACGGCCCGAAGACCGCCGACGCCGGGGCCACGCCCGCGGCCGCCGGGCAGCCGGCGACGGCTGAGGCCAAGGCGTGCATCACGGAATTCTTGGCCCAGTGCGGCATGCAGGACGTGACGGTGACGCAAGTGGCCGAGGCCGCCGTCCCGACCGCCGGCAAGACCGCCAGCGACAGTTGGGGCTACACGTTCACGGCCGAGTACAAGAACCTGTTCGGCGAGACGCAAACGAGCGAGAACTGGGTGGCCGTCGTGGCCCGCGAAGACGGCAACCCGGCCGTCCGCACCTGCTGGGACGACGGCAAAAACATGGTCGGCGGGCACCGCGGCCACGTCGAGACGCCGACGGCCGAACTGCTGCCCGTTGGCGTGCCGAATTAATTTCCACGCTTTTTGAACCACAGGGGACACAGAGGAAAGACGGAGAAGACATATTCATCCGCAGATGGATCGGATGTCCGCAGATAAGACCAATCCGTCTTGGTTTTCATCTGCGTTCATCCGATTGATCTGCGGATCATGTTTTCTCTGCTGCTCTTCTCTGTGCTCTCTGTGTCCTCTGTGGTTCAAATTCTTCTCTTCTCCACCCCCGTCCGTAAAACGTCAGCCACCGGAGGTAAGTGCCAATGCTCGGCCGACACATGGGCCCCGCCGCGTTTATGAAGCGAATCGGGGAGGAACTGGAAAAGGTCAACCCCGCCGAGATTCAGACCCTCGCGGACTGGATCGGGGAGTGCTATGACAACGGCAAGTTCGTCTTCGTCATCGGCAACGGCGGCAGCGGGTCGAACGCCTCCCACTTCTGCGAGGACATGGGCAAGGGCACCCTCGACCGCAAGTTCTTCGACGACGACAGCAAGAAGCGCCTCAAAATTCTCAGCCTGACGGACAACACGCCGTACATCCTCGCGTGGGGCAACGACGAGGGCTTCGACCGCGTCTTCTCGGAACAGCTCAAGAACATCGCCGGCCCCGGCGACCTGCTGGTGGCCATCAGCGGGTCAGGCAACAGCCCGAACATCCTGCGGGCCGTCGAGTGGGCGAACAACCACGGCATGAAGACCTTCGGCTGCACCGGCTTCACCGGCGGCAAGCTCAAGAGCGCCGCCCACGGCAACATGCACGTCCCGCTCGACGACATGGGCATCGTGGAGACCGTCCACTTGGCGGCGTTCCATTGGGTGGTGGATGATGCGTTCCGGCGGATTTCGATGTGACCGCGAAAGGCGACCTCACCCCGCCAGGCGGTTATCAAGCCCAGCGGGTTCGTCTCGGGGGTTCAAATTGTCCTAAGCCGATCACGCCGCCTTCATCACCAGCGCCCCGTTTTGCCCGCCGAAGCCGAAGCTCGTGGACAGGGCGATGCGCGGGGCGTAGTCGCGGGCGTTCAGGGGGATGCAGTCCAAGTCGCAGTTCGGGTCCGGGTTCCGCAGGTTGATCGTCGGCGGGACCACGTTCTCGCTGAGCGTCATCGCCAAGGCGACCGCCTCGATGGCGCCCGACGCAGCAATCGAGTGGCCGATCATCGACTTGATGGACGAGATCGGCAGGTTGCGGGCCGACGACCCGAACACCTTCTTGATTGCCGTCGTCTCCATCTGGTCGTTGAGGCGGGTGCTCGTGCCGTGGGCGTTGATGTAGCCGACTTCGGACGGGTCCACGCGGGCCTCGTCGAGCGCCGACTTGATCGCCCGCACCGCCCCGCGGCCGTCCGGGTCCGGCTTGATGATCGAATAGGCGTCGAAGCTGCTGCCGAAGCCCATGATCTCGGCGTAAATCTTGGCCCCGCGCTTGCGGGCGCGGTCGTAGTCTTCCAGAACCAACATGCCGGCCCCCTCGCCGAGGACGAAGCCGTCCCGCAGGCGGTCGAACGGGCGGGACACTTCTTCCGGCGGCATGTCGGAGCAGCGGCTCAGCGTCCCGAGGGCCGTGTAGGCCATCAGCAGGAGCGGGTCGAGCCGGCTGTCGGCCCCGCCGGCAAGAATCACGTCGGCCTCGCCGCGGGCGACGAGGCGGTAGCCCTCGCCGACGGCTTGCGTGCCGGCGACGCACGCGGTCGTCACCGTGCTGTTCGGCCCTTGGGCGTTGAACATCATGGAGATGTGGGCCGACACCATGTTGGGCAGGTACTTCAGCAGCCAGAGCGGGAACATGGGCGACCCGCAGTTGGGGTCGAGCTTGGACAGGTCGAAGGAGCCGTCCTCCTGCATGACGCGGGAGAGCATGGGCATGATTTCGGCCATGTCCACGGGGACGAGGCCGGTGCCGACCACGACGCCGACGCGCTCGGGGTTCTCGTTCTCCATGGAGATGCCGCTGTCCCGCAGGGCGAGGCCGGAGGCCCCGACGCCGAAGCGGGCGGCCCGGCCCATGACCTTCAGGGACTTCCGCATCGAATCGGGGATGAACTCGGAGGGGTCGAAGTTTTTGACCTCCCCGGCAATCTTGATGGGGAACGACGACGCATCGAAGGCCGTGATGGGGCCAACGCCGCTGCGCCCCTCGACGCATGCGTCCCAAAAGTCTTCCCTGCCAACCCCGTTGGGGGCGACGACCCCCAGACCCGTGACAGCGACCCGGCGCATGGACGAGAACCCTCCCCCGCCTTGATGTATTCCGACAGATGTTAGTCTAATACCATCATGCATATTTGATGCCAGATGATAGATTGTCCGCAAAGCGATGCGTCAAGAGAACTTGGCGTGATTCTCTTTTGACGACGCATCTTCTCTAGTTTAGCCGTCTTTCGCCGTAATGCCACGCCCTCCCAGCCTTGTTGGCTTTCCCAAATTGACCAAGTTGAGGCGCAACCGTTCTCGGTGGAACATCCGGCACAGATTCCGGCCAGTGATGCGCTTTGCGGGAGGCGTTCCCACGTTTGCGAAACCTGTCGCGCTTTTAATCTCGTCCGTGGCGTGTCGGTCGGGTGTCATGACTGCGCGAAGTGGCGCTTCATGATTGACCACCGCCGTCAGGCGGTCGTGTTGGAGTCCCGCCTTTAGGCGGTCTGTGACCTGCGCGCCGCAGTAGGCAGGAGGACCGAGTCTTCGACGGTCCGACCCCTTGGGCGAACAGTCGTCACCCATGAAGGCGAACCCTCGAAGACTCGGTTCGCCGGGGCCTTGTGGGGGAGAGTTCCAAGACCGCCTGAAGGCGGGACTCCAACAAGACCGCCTTGCGGCGGTTTTCCGGCGGGGGGGGAGTTCTTCACGGGGGCGGTGTGTTTTTCTGGGCGGCGGGGCAATTTGCCGGCGTCACATACGCCCTTCCGCGTTCGGCGTGGGCCATAGTAGTCGTGCCGCCGCGGCGGGAGGGTTCCCGCCGTTCACGTCGCGGCGTTCGGAAGTCAGAGAAGGGCCGCCGTCGGCCGCGTGGAGAAGAGCATGCTGATCCGTCATTTCGTCCCCGGCGACGCCGAGTTGATGGCCGCCGTGCAGAACGCCGCCGCCGGGCGGTTGCCGGGGTATCGCCCGCTGACCGTTGAAGAAGCCCGCAAGCGGGCCGCCGGCCCCGGCTTCGACCCGGGCGCCCACTTCTTCGCCGAGGAGGAGCAGCGCGTGGTCGGCCACGCGGCGTTCGACCCGCACACCGGACAGGTCAGTTTCCCGTGGTGCCGGCCGGGGTGCGAGCGGCTGGCCCACCCGCTGCTCTCGGCCGTGCTGCGCGAGATGGCCCGCCGGGAAATCCCCAAGGCCTTCGCCGCCTACCGGGCCGACTGGACCGACGTGTGGGAGACCCTCGCGGACCACGACTTCGCCAAGGCCCGCGACGTGGTGAACTACACGCAGTCCATCGGCGACCTGCCGACCATGTTCCAGCGGCCCGGCCTGAACATCACGGCCCTAACGGCCGCGGACTTGCCGGCCGTCCTGGAGATGGCCCCGGCCGCCCTCCGGCTGTCGGGGCCGCGCCTCGCGGACTACTTCCTGCGCCACCCGCGCTTCGCCGCGGACGCCTTCTTCGTGCTGCGGCGCAAGGACGGCGGCGTCAAAGGGGTCGGTTTGATGGTCGATGACCCGGCCTTGACGCCGGTGGAGGCCACCGACCCGAGTGCCGCCGGCTTCCGCTTCGGCTCCTTCGGGTCCGAGGGCTTGGCCGCCGAGCGGGTCAACGGCCTGTTCAGCTTCCTCGCCGCCCCAGGGAAGGACGCCGAGCTGATCGGCCAAGACTTGCTGTGGTACGCGACCAGCCGGGCCGACACGAACTCTTTCGACAACCTCGCCGCCCAAGCCCCCAGCGACCAGCCCCACCTGACGCGCTTCTACGACCGCTACTTCCAACGGCAGGGGAGCTTCCCCGTGTATGAGAGGGACATTGGAACAGAATCCAAATTCTGACAAGGTGACACGGCGTCTTTTGTTTTCGCCCCAACGGGGC
>JAYUGD010000374.1:0-14606 GCA_043767785.1 Zavarzinella sp.
GGGTCCGCGAACAAGCCCCCGACTTGGTGACGAAGACCGGCCTGATGCTCGGCATCGGCGAGACGATCAGCGAACTGTTCGACGTGATCGCCGACATCCGCGAGGTCGGGTGCGACGTGCTGACGCTCGGCCAGTACCTCGCCCCGACGCTCAAGCACATCCCAGTGTCCCGATTTCTTTCGCCGGCTGAGTTCGACGAGATCGCCGTCAAGGCCCGCCGGTTCGGGTTCAAGCAAGTCGTCGCCGGCCCGTTCGTGCGGTCCAGTTACCACGCGGACGAAATGGTGCCGCACGCGGAAGTGACGGCATGAAAGCGCTGGCCCCGTTCATCTCGCTAGACGGCATCGACGGGACGGGTAAGTCCACCCAATGCCGGCTGTTGGTCGATTGGCTGAACGGCATCGGCATACCGGCCCTGCGCTGTGCCGACCCTGGCGGCACGCCCGTCGGCGACCGATTGCGGGAGTTGTTGCTGACCTCCGATGTTCCAATGGGCGACCGCACGGAAACGTTGCTCTTCATGGCCAGCCGAGCCGAATTGGTTCACCGGATTGTTCGGCCGGCGCTGGAGGCCGGAACCGTGGTGATTTCGGACCGCTTCATTGCCGCCAACGTCGTGTATCAAGGCCACGCGGGTGAACTATCGCCGCAAGAAATTTGGGCGGTGGGCCGGTTTTCCAGCGGGGGGATCATCCCCGACCTCGCCGTGATTTTGGACTTGCCCATCGCGGAAGCGGCCAATCGCCGTGGCCGGGCCGCCGACCGACTGGAGGCCCGCGGAGAAGCCTATTTCGAGCGCGTCCGCGCCGGCTTCTTGACGGAAGCGGCCGCCCAACCGGACCGCTTCCAAGTGCTTGATGCGTCGCCGGGCGTGGACGAAATTCAATCCAGCCTGCGGCGACTCATCGCCCCCCGACTCCGCGCTCGCGGCCTGTCCGTCCCGGTCGATTCATGAGCTGGAAAACCATCCTCGGCCACGACCGGATTGTTCGGCAGTTCGCCCATGCGTGGGAAGCCGGCCGGTTGGGGCACGCCTACTTATTCGCCGGCCCTTCGGGCATCGGCAAACAGGCGGTTGCCCGGGAGTTGGCCCACACGCTTCTGTGTGAAAAACTCGGCGCCTCGTTCGCGGCGTGTGGCGCCTGCGTGGGGTGCAAATTGTTCGATGCGAACACGCACCCGGATTACTCGTACGCGATCAAGCCGGAGGACAAGAACGAGTATCCCGTCCTCCTCGTGCGTCAAGTGATTGATCAGTTCGGCATGAAATCCCTGCGCGGCGGCTACAAGGTGGCCGTGCTGGACGACGCCGAGACGCTCAGCACCGGGGCGGCCAACGCCTTCCTGAAAACATTGGAGGAGCCCCCGGCGAAAGCGGTCTTGATCCTGCTCAGTAAAGTCGATTCGGAACAACTTCTTCCCACGATCCGGTCTCGCTGTCAAGTAGTGCGGTTCGCCCCGCTCAAGCCGCCCGACGTGCGGGAACTCCTGAGCCGGCACGGCATCGACGACCCGATCCTCCGGGACCGTTTGGCGCGCCTCAGCGGCGGCAGTCCCGGCCAAGCGTTGGACCTGAACGACCCGGACCTCTGGGCCTTCCGCAACGTGCTGGTCGGCTTGTTGAAATCCGAGAAAATCGACAGCTTCGAGTTCGCCAAGCAATGGCAACAGTTCGTGGACGAGGCCGGCAAGGAGAGCGGGCCGAAGCGCAAGCGGGCGGCGTTGGCGCTCAAACTGTTCGTCAATCTCTTGCAGGACGCGGTCCGCATCGTCCACGGCGTCCCGCCGGTGGTGGCCGACACGGACCTGATTGCCGTCCTCACGAAATTCGCCGACCGGGTCGGGCTGGACAAGATCGAACGCTGGGTCGAGCGGGCCGTCGCCGCCGACGACCAGAATGATCGGTATGTGCAGATTGACCTGATTCTGGAAGCGTTCGCCGATTTTCTCGGCCGCTGACCGCCGGATCGTCCTTGCGTGAAACCGCCGGGGGTGGTATCGGGTCTCATCATGAAGTGGCCTTGGGCGATTCTCGTCTGCTCGGCCGGGTGCAGTTCCGCCCCCGTCGCCGACACGCTGGACTGGCTGCGGCCCGCGGCCGCGTCGCCGGACCGCGCGGGTGATTACGCCGCTCCGCCGCGCCGGCCGCTCCCGCCGGAAAACAATCTGCCCATTCCCCGTGGCCCCGTGGACCGCCCGGCCCTCCCCGCCTCGCCGGATGACAACGGCCCGCCGCCGTTGCCGCCGCCGCCGAACGGTTAAAGGCTCGCGATTTCGCGTTCGGTCGTTGCATCTCTTCACCTACCCGGTTAGCCTGTCTGGACGATTCCCATTGTCCGGAAGAACTGCGCCATGTCGTTCCGCTCTTCGCTGCTCCTGTTGGGGAGTATCACCGTTCCCATGTTCGCCCAGAACTTCGACCCGCCGCCGCCGAAAACGCCGGACGCCGAGACGCTGAAACTGATCGCCGAGAAGAAGGCGAAACTTGACGAAGCCGTGACGGCCGCCGTCAAGAAGATGCCGCCCGAACATCAAGCGGACTTACTCATCTACCCCAAGGCGGTCGAGTGGATTACCCGGCACCGGGAGTATTACACCGCCGACATCGGCAAACAAATCTTGGCGGTCATCGACCAAGGAATGAAGCGGGCCGAACAGGCGAAGGACGGGAAACCGGTCTGGCTGGACGTGCCGGGCAAGTCAGTCGCACGCGGTTACAAGTCCAAAGTGGACGGGTCGATCCAGCCTTACGCCGTGTGGTACCCGGCTAACTATGGCAAAGAACCGAAAAAGAAGTGGCGAATCGACCTCATGCTGCACGGTCGAGACTCGTCGTTGACGGAAGTGAAGTTTTTGACCGGGCACGCCAGTCGGGCGACGCCGGCCGATCAAGATTACATTCAAATCGACATTTATGGCCGGGGCAATAACGCCTACCGCTGGGCCGGCGAGCGGGACGTGTACGAGGCCTTAGACGACTTCTGGATGACGGAATGGGCGGTCGGCCGCAAGACTGAGCCGGATCTCGGCCGCACCGTACTGAAAGGGTTTTCGATGGGCGGGGCCGGGACATGGCACCTCGGGCTTCGGCGACCGTATCACTTTATCGCTATTCAGCCGGGGGCCGGTTTCACGACCACGCACGGGTATGTAAGCGGTTTGCCCGCCTTGCTGCCGTCTCCACAGGAAGAACTTCTGACGATCTATGATGCCTTCAACTACGCTCGAAACGCGGCCATGGTCCCGGTCGTGGCTTACAGTGGCGAACGAGACAAGCAGCGTGAAGCGGCCGTGAACATCGAGAAGCGGTTGAAGGAACTCGGGCTGTCTGACCGGATGACGCACATTATTGGCACGGGCCTTGAGCACAACTTCCCCCCGGAGTGGCGTAAGCCGGTCGATGCGAAACTGCGGGAACTCGCGGCGGCGCCGAAGCCGATGACGCCGGATAAAATTGACTTTACGACCTTCACGACCCGATCATCGTTGGGCGGGTGGGCAGAAATCGAAGGGATGGGACGCCACTACACCGCGGCCCATGTAACTGGCGAATGGACCAAGCAGTCGCTCACGGTCACAACGGCCAACGTCCGCCGGCTTAGGATTTGGCGCTTCCCAAAATCCGAGCGTGAATATCCCGCAACATTGACCATCGACGGCCAGAAAGTGCCTTGCGCGAATAGTGACGAGAATGCTATTTACTGGCGGTGCTTCGCTCTGGAAGACCGTCAGTGGCGATTGTTGACGGAGAAGGAGGAATCAGACTTCGAAAAATCAGTCGAGAAGCGTCCGTTATTGCAAGGCCCGATCGACGACGCCTTTACCCGCCCGTTCGTCTGCGTCGTCGGAACCGGCACGCCGGCGAACCCGGCCATGCATGCGGCGAGCCTCGCCCAATTGGACCGGCTCAAGAAAGAATGGGACAAGTGGTTCCGCGGCGAGTTGCGCGTCGTCAAAGACACGGACTTTAAGAACAATCTGCTCGGGAACGACTCGCCGATTCTCTTCGGCGACCCGTCCAGCAATTCCGTGACCGCGGAGTTGTTGCCGAAGTTGCCGATCACGTGGACGGCCAAAGAACTTATCGTCAACGGCGTCGCCTACCCGGCCGAAAGCCACCTGCCGATGATGGTGTTCCCGCACCCGACCAAAGGGGGCGGGTATGTCGTCATCAACTCCGGCCACACGTTCCACGAGGCCGAGTTCAAGGGTACGAACGCTCAGCTTTACCCGCGGCTCGGTGATTTCGCGGTCGTGAAGCCGACGCCGACGGCGAAGGAGCCGGCCGCGTTCGTGGTGATCGACAACGGCTTGTTTGACGAGTTCTGGAAGTTTCCGAAGAAGTGAAATTAACAAAGCCCATGCACGGCCGTGCATGGGCTTTTTGAGGACATCAAGAGGCCGACGCTCCGATCACGGCTTGGACCCGGTTACGGGCGTGGTCGGTTTTTTTTTCCGCGCGGTACGCCAGCGCGGCGGCGACGAACGCCCGGAACAGCGGGTGGGCCTTCGTGGGCTTGGACTTGAACTCCGGGTGGCACTGCACGCCGACGAACCACGGGTGATCGGCCAATTCCAGCACTTCGACGAGACTACTGTCCGGCGTCGTGCCGGAAATGTGCAGCCCGGCCTGCGTGAACAAGTCGCGGTAGTCGTTGTTCACTTCATACCGATGGCGGTGCCGCTCCCACACGAATTCGGACCCGTAGGCGGCGCGGGCCTTGCTCCCCTCGGCCAACCGGCACTCGTAGGCCCCGAGGCGCATCGTGCCGCCGACTTGCGTGACTTTCTTCTGCTCGTCCAAGAGGGCCACCACGGGGTGCGTCGTCGTCAGGTTGAACTCGGTGGAGTTGGCGTCTTCGAAGCCCATCACGTTGCGGGCGAACTCGATCGCGGCGCATTGCAGGCCGAGACAAATACCGAAGAACGGTATATTCTTCTCGCGGGCGTACTTGATGGCGTCCAGCTTGCCTTGGATGCCGCGCTTGTCGAAGCCGCCGGGCACGAGGAGGGCGTCGATGCCGGCCAGCGCCTTGTCGGCCCCGTCGGCCTCGACCTTCTCGGCCTCGATCTTGCGGATGTTCACCCGGCAGTGGTTGGCGATGCCGGCGTGGACCAGTGACTCGTACACGGACTTGTAGGCGTCGTGGTGCTTCACGTATTTGCCGACGACGGCGACGTTCACGTCCCGCTCGCGGTCCCACACCCGCATCGACTCGATCATGCTTTTCCAGTCGTCCATCACCAGCGGTTGGGCGGTCGTAATGCCCAACCGCTCGATCACGAGTTCGTCCAGCTTGTTGTTCATCAGGCTGAGGGGGACTTCGTAGATCGTGTACTCCTTGTCCCGCTCCTCGATGACGGCCCGGCGCTCCACGTTGCAGAACTGGGCGATCTTTTCGGCCTCCTCGTTCGGCAATTCGCGCTCGGTCCGGCAGATCAGCACGTCCGGCTGGATGCCGATCTTGCGGAGTTCGCCGACGCTGTGCTGCGTCGGCTTCGTCTTGCACTCGCCGGCGGCCTTGAGGTACGGAACCAGCGTCAGGTGGATGTACATGCAATTTTGCCGGCCCACGTCCAGCGGGAACTGGCGGATGGCCTCGAAAAACGGCATCGCCTCAATGTCGCCGACCGTGCCGCCGATCTCGGTGATGACCACGTCCACGTCCGGCTTGGCCACCTTGCGGATGCACGACTTGATCTCGTCCGTGATGTGCGGGATCACTTGGACCGTCCGGCCCTTGTACTCCCCCTTGCGCTCTTTCGTGATGACCGAGGAGTAAATTTTGCCGGTCGTGAAGTTGCAGTCGCGGTTCAGTGGGGCGTTGGTGAAGCGCTCGTAGTGGCCGAGGTCCAAGTCCGTCTCGGCGCCGTCGTCCAGCACATAGACTTCGCCGTGCTGGTAGGGGCTCATCGTGCCCGGGTCGATATTGATGTACGGGTCCAGCTTCTGCAACCGGACTTTCAGCCCCCGGCGCTCCAACAGCAGCCCGATGCAGGCACACGTCAGCCCCTTGCCGAGCGAGCTGACGACGCCGCCGGTCACGAAAATGTACTTGGTCATGAACGGGAGGACTTTCTCAGGGTGGGGGTCGGGAGGCCAAGCGGAGACTTCATCCACCCTTCACTATACCGGATGAACCGGCCCGTGCCACGGCAGATCGCGTCACGGGGCGTGGCCGGAGGCTTGCCGGCGGCGGTACTCGGCCACAAAACGCTCATAATCTGCCGGGGTGTCCACCCCGTGCCCGGCCGTCGGCACGATTCCGACACGGATGGTCCAGCCGTTGCCGAGCGCGCGCAGTTGTTCCAATTTTTCCAATTGTTCCAGCGGGTGCGGCGGCAGCCCGGCAAATTTTAAGAGGGCCGTGCGCCGGTAGGCGTACAGGCCCAAGTGGTGCAGGAACCGATAGGGCTGGGCGGAAAAATCCGGCAGGGCGTCGCGGACGTATGGAATGGGCAACCGGCTGAAATAGAGGGCCTTCCCGGCGAGGTCGCACACGACTTTCACGTCGTTCGGGTTGTGGTACGTCTCCTCGTTGCGAACCGGCACGGCCAGCGTCGCCATCTCGGCTGTCGGGTCGTCCAGCATCAGTTGGTTCAACAGTTCCAAGGACGACGGGTTCAGCAGCGGCTCGTCGCCTTGAAGATTGATGACGATTTCGGCCGTCAGCCCGGCGGCCACCTCGGCAATACGGTCCGTCCCGGACGGGTGATCCTTGCGCGTCATCACCGCCTGCCCGCCGAAGCCGGCGACGGCGGCCATGATCCGCGTGTCGTCCGTGGCGATGACGACTTGGCTGACGCCGCGGACTTTCAGGGCCTGCTCGTAGACGTGCTGGACAAGGTACTTCCCCGTTTCCTTGAGCAGGGCCTTCGCGGGCAGCCGGGTCGATTCGTACCGGGCCGGGATGACAATGACGGAACTCATGGCGACTTCTTGCCGAGGCGGGTGTGATGGGGGAAAGTGTAAGCTCAACCCGGCGGGACGTGAAGGGCATCCAAGGCTTCCCGCATGGCCCGCACCACCTCCGCGTCCGTCGCCCGGTATCGGTATTCGCCCTCGCCGGACGCCGACCCGAAGCGGATTTGCGGCCGGTGCATTGCAGAGTCGTCGTACCGATCCCCGCGTAACGATGCGTGAATCTGGCGACATCCCGTTTGCGAGACGACCGCCGCGACGTTGGATATGGTGATCCCGCCCGCCGGCAAAATCTCGATCCGGCCGGCGGCGAAGTCGATCAACGGGGCAATGAGCGGAATGCCCTCGGATACCGTTGGTTGTTGCCCCGACGTCATCACGCGGGTGAACCCGAGGTCGAGGAGTTCTTCCAGTGCGCGGAGCGGGTTCGGCGTGAGATCAAAGGCCCGGTGGAACACGGCCTGCCCGTTGCCGGCCAGTTCGACGAGTTCCAGACACCGCCGGCCGTCAATCGCCCCGTTGGGCTTCAGCACGCCGAACGCGACGGCGTCGGCCCCGTGGGCCAGAAACCACTCGGCCTCCCGGATTATGGTGCGGTATTCCACCGGCGAGTAGTCGAACCCGCCCGGCCGCGGCCGGAGCATGACGGTGAGCGGCAGCGGGCTTTCGTCCCGGATCAATTGAAACGCGCCGGGGGACGGCGTCAGCCCGCCGAGTTCCAGGGCCGCGTTGACCTCCAGCCGGTCGGCCCCGCCCCGCTCGGCGGCCAAGGCGTCTTCCAGCGTGGCGACGCAAATTTCCAATTGCACGCGCCTCACGGTTGCGCCGCCGGCGCGTCGTCGATGCCGGCCCCGAAGTCGTCGGTCTGGTTGGCGGGCATGTTGGCCGAGTCGAACGTCGTCACCATCGGCACCTCGCTCAACTCGGCCGGGACGACGTGGACTTTCGCGGCCTTCGCCAAGGCGTCGTCCGTCTGGGCCTTCTTGATCGTCTCCTCGGTGCTGGTCGGGTCCACGTTGCGGCAGGCGTCCGTGAGTCGGACGGCCAAGTCTCGCAGGAAGCCGAGCCATTCCTCCGAGGTCGTGTCCGGCGGCGTGGACTGGGCGAACTCGTCGCACAACAGGATCAGCCGCAGGAGGTGGCGGAAGATGATGCCCTCCTGCTTCGTCATGTCCTTGGTGCGGACGTAGAGGTTAAAGTTGCCGTTGAAGTCCCGCAGGAGTTCGCCGGCCGCCCACGCGGAGTACACTTCGAGGTCGGTCGTCTCCGGGCGTTGAAGCTCAAAGTACATCTTTAACTTCTCGGCGAACCACGGCTCCGGCGGCGGCCGTTCGTCCCACGGGACGAACCCCCCGTCGTCATCGTCGTCCTCGCCCGGCGCCGGCAGCGCGGCCAGAAGCCCGGCTTGCTCCAGCGCGACGCGGACTTTCTCGGTCTCCAGCGGGCCGGGGGCGACCCCCTTGGGCCGCACGAACTTCAACAGCGGCCGTGGCATCTCCAAGACACTCTCGAAAGCCTGCACGCGCTCTTCCCAACTCGCCTTGCCGAGTGTTTCCATCAGGAAGGCGCCGTACAACGGGTGGACACTGCGGAAGGCCATCATGAGGTCAAG
The DNA here is from genome assembly GCA_043767785.1 of Zavarzinella sp. GTDB lineage: Bacteria > Planctomycetota > Planctomycetia > Gemmatales > Gemmataceae > Zavarzinella. Next base: position 8,535 of record JAYUGD010000374.1, read on the forward strand.
CTTCGGGGTCGGCGCGGCCCGCTCGGCCTTGTAGTCCTCGGGGTATTTCCCGGCCTCGTCCTTGGTCGGCGTCGGCTCCAGCGCGACGAACCCTGCCTCGTGCAGGGTGAGCAGCATCCGCTCCATCTGTTTTTCGCCGGCGAGGATGCGCGGGGCGTCCAGGAGCCGCTTGCGGATCACGCCGCGGATGCGAGAGACTTCCGGCGAGATTTGCAGCAAGTAGCCGAGCAACCGCCACGGCAGCGGCCCCTTGCTGTACAACCGGCCCGGCGGGGCAGTCTTCAGCTTCTCGAAGCTGGCCTCGTTCCAGTATTGCCGGTGCGAGTTGCGGTCGGGCTTTTTGCGCTTTAGCTCCTTCCGCTTCTTCATCAGCCCGGGATCTTTCGTGTCTTCCGGGATTTGTTCAAATTGTTTCTTCCAGCGCAGGATGCGCACGTCGTCTTCGTGTGCCAACGCGAACACGAACCCCTGCGTGTCGAATTGCGGCCGGCCGGCCCGGCCGAAGATCTGGTGCGCCGAGCTGGCTTCGATCAATTTTTCTTTGCCGAACGGCCCCTTCATCAGGCTGGTCATGACGACGGTGCGCGCGGGCAGGTTGATCCCGGCGGCCAACGTCTCCGTGCAGACGGCGACACTGAGCAACTTTTGCTGGAACAGGTCTTCGACCGCCCGCCGGTAGAACGGCAGAAGCCCGGCGTGGTGGACGCCGACGCCGCGCCGCAAGATTTGCTTCAGCTTCGGGCCGACGCCGTTGGGCCAGTGGTACTTGTCCACTTCCGCGTTCAGCCGGGCCTTGTTCTCGGAAGGCAGGACATTAAGCCCTTTCAGCATCTCGGCGGTGGACCAGCACTCGTCGCGGTTGAAGCAGAACACCAGCGCCGGCGTCTTGCGGACGGCTTCCGGACCATTGGCGCATTCGACCAAGAACTCACCGAGCAGTTGGTCCGGAACATACTGATACGTCAGCGGGATTTTGCGGTCGGTACTCTCGACCAGCTCGACCGTGCGCTGGTGCGAGAACTTCAGCCAATTGACGAACTCCGCCGAGTTGCCCACGGTCGCGGAGAGGAGCATCAGCCGGACGTTCTTGGGCAACAGGGCCAGCGACAGTTCCCAGACGATGCCGCGCTCCACGTCGGCGAAGCTGTGGAACTCGTCCATCACGACGGACGCGACGTTGGAGAAATCGACGCCGTCGGGTTGCAGCAGGCGGTTCAGCAGAATCTCGGCGACGACGATTAAAACCTTGGCGTCCGGGTTGACCTTGCGGTTGCCGGTGATGAGGCCGATGTCGTCCTTGGAGAACCCCCACCGCTCGGCAGCGGCCTGCATCTCCTGGAACTTCTGCTCCGTGAGGGCGATCAGCGGCGTCGTGTAGTAGGCGACCTTCCGCGTGTGCAGCGCCTCGAAGAGGGCCGCTTGGGCGATCAGTGTTTTGCCCGTCCCGGTCGGGGCGCACACCAGCACCCCCTCGTCCCCGGTGAACCACGCCAACAGGGCTTCTTCCTGAACCGGGTACGGCGGGTACGGGAGTTGGTCGAAGAATTGTGTGGCGAGTTCGTCGCGCGTCGGGGCGGGCATGCCGGGCGTCCTCACTGGCTGACGGCGCGCAGGGCCGCGGAGTCCGGCACGCCGAGGTTCATGTAGATTTGCCGGGTCGCGTCCGACTTGTTCAGCGTGTAGAAGTGGATGCCGCGCACCTGATGGTCCAACAGCCGGCGGCACTGTTCGGTCGCCCAGTGCAAACCCACCTTGGCCACCGACTCGTCGTCGTGGCACCGGGCCACCGACCGCAGCAGCCCGGCCGGCACGCGGGCGCCGAGCGCCAGTTCGGCCATGCGGACCATGCCGTGCCGGGACGTGATGGGCATGATGCCGGCGATGATCGGCACCTTGATGCCGGCGATGTCGCACCGCTCGCGGAAGTCGTAGAAGTCGCGGTTCTCGAAGAACAACTGCGTGCAAATGTAGTCGGCCCCGGCGTCCACCTTGGCCTTCAGGTAGTCCATTTCCAACATGCGGTTGGGCGTCCCCGGGTGCCCCTCGGGGAAGCCGGCGACGCCGACGCCAAAGCCCATGGCGTGCGGCTTCTTCTCCCGCGACTTGATGAAGCGCACCAACTCAGCGGCGTACCGGAAGGCGTCCGTCGCCCGGGCGTAGTTGGCCAGGTTCTTGGGCGGGTCGCCGCCGAGCGCGAGGATGTTCCCCACCCCGTTGTCGGCGTAGCGGTCGAGAATATGGGCGAGTTCCTCGCGCGTGTGGCAGACGCTGGTGAGGTGCGAGACGGCCGGGATCTTCGTCTCGCGGATGATGCGCACCACCAAGTCGTGCGTGCGCTCGCGCGTCCCGCCGCCGGCCCCGTAGGTGACGGAGACGAACGACGGCTTCAGTTCCTGCATCCGGGCGATGGTCAGGAACAACTCCGCGGACGCCTCGTCCGTCTTCGGCGGGAAATACTCGAAGCTAAACGTCGTCGCGTGGTCCGCGAAGATTTCACTGATGTGCATGGATCGCCACGGGGGCCAACTTCGGGTGAGCCGTCAATTTACGGATTGGCGGCCGGAACGGCGTCCTTTCCCGGGCGCCGCAGGAACAGCAGGTAAACCAGCCCGCCGACGGCGATGAAGCCGACGCCCGTGAGCGATTCGGCCCGCTGCGTCGTGAACATGTTCACCAGCACCGCCGCCAACGCCAGCACATAAACAATCGGCAAGACCGGGTAGAAGGGACAACGGTACGCCAACTTCACGCGATCTTTGGGGAAGCGGCGGCGGAATACGAAAATCGACGCGACGGCAATCGTCTCGAAGCTGATCGCCCCGAACATGGCGAAGTCGGTGATGATGTCGAACGGGTCTTTGCCGGGCGGAAGGTTCAAATCGACGCTGACGCCGAGGCAGTCGATGACGGGGATCGTCACCTGCAACATCAAGGCCACGACCGACACTTGAATGACGCACCACGCCGTCAGGATCAATTCGGCCCGGGCAGGCGTTTGGTAGCGCGGGTGCAAGCCGGAGAGCCATTTCGGGGCCAAGCGGTCTTCCCCCATGGCGAACAGCAACCGCGGCCCCACCAGAATGTTCCCGTTCAGCGCGCCGAAGACGGACACCATAATCGCGCCCGACGCCAGCACCAACCCGATCGGCCCGAGCAGCCGGAAACTGTACTCCCCAGCCACCGGCCGCTTCAATGCGGCAATGTCCTGGATCGAGATGATTTGGTGGTAGCCGATGTTGACGGACAGGTAGAGCAAAATCAGGATCAGTACGCCGCAGATCACCGCCAGCGGGATGTTCCGCTGCGGGTTCCGCACCTCTCCGGCAATCGGGGCGATGTTCATCCACCCGTTGTACGCCCAAAAGACGCCGACCAGCGCGCCCAAGAAACCGGAGAGGGTAATGGCCTTCGCCGGCGCATCGGCGCTGACGATGGTTTCCATCGGCGCGGGCGTTCGCCCCGCCAACGCCACCAAGTACGGCAACAACGCCAACCCGATGAGCGACGCCACTTTCACCGCCGTGACGGCCACTTGGAGGCCGCCGCCCCATTTCGTGCCGCGGGCGTTGATGAGGCCCAAGAGGATGATGACCCCCGCCGTGATCGCTGATCTGCCGAGCGGGCCGATTATCTCGCTGGGTGCATCGGCCAGCGCGACCTGCCGCAAAATGTCGTGCAGCGATTCCGTGAAAATAGTCGCCAAGGCGGCGATGGACGCACTGCGAATGATCCAAAATTCGACCCAGCCCCAGAGGAAGCCGGCCCACCGGCCGTAAGCGTCCCGCAAGATGGCGTAATTCCCGCCCGCCTTGGGGACGATGACGGCGACCTCCGCAAGAGTCAACGCCCCGAGCAAGGTGAGTACGCCCACGACCACCCACGCCAGCATGGCCAGCGTGAAATCGGGCACGAGGTTGGCCACGGCCGTCGCCTTTTTGAACACGCCGGAGCCGATGACGGTCCCGACGACGACGGCCGTGGCGGTCGTGAAACCCAGGACGCGGGGCAGACTGTTGGCGGCATTCATCCGCCCACTGTAAACCGGCCGCGTCGCCGACACAACGGCCGTCTCGCCAGTTTCATCCGGCCGGAGTATTCCGTTACGGTCAAGAATCTGTTAAAACAGATCAAGGGCAGCCAGAGCGGGAGCGCGGGATGGGCATCGCCGACCGGGATTACTACCGAGAGGACGGGCGGTGGCACAACCCGTTCGCCCGCGCCCAAGTGACGGTGTTCTTGGCCATCACCTACGTGGTCTTGTTCGTCGCCCAACTCGCCACTCAGCCGGTGCGCGGCGCCGGCAAGGCCGACATCCAGACGCTCACGACCGCCTTGGAAATGGACGTGGGCCGCGTGTCGGAGGGCGAAGTCTGGCGCGTGGTGACGTATGCCTTGGTCCACCCAGACCCGGAACACAACGTCTTGGCGGTACTGTTCACGGTCGTCATTCTGCTGTGGATCGGCCGGCAGATCGAAGACCTGTACGGCAACCGGGAATACTTGGCCCAATTCTTCTGCGCCTGCCTTCTCGGCGGGCTGGCGTACGCGGCGGCCGGGCTGATTTCTCGGCACGAATTAGGGGCGTTCCGCGGGCCGACGCCAGCACTGGTGTCGCTGTTCGTCTTGTACGTGATGCACTTCCCCGGCCGCACGCTCAACGTCTTCTACGTCCTGCCGGTGCCGATTTGGCTCGTCGGCATCGTCCTCGCGGTCGTGCGCGTGACCGCGATGGAACGCGACCCGGGCAACGCCGGGTTGATCGCGGCACACGTGGCGACTGGCTGTTTCGCGTTCGTCTACCACCGCTTCTCGCTGCGGGTCCTGAACTGGCTCCCGTCCCCCGGCCGCCGGTCCCGGCGGCCAATCCGTTCCAAAAGCAAGTTGCGACTTTTCCAAGAGCAACCGGAACCGCAACCGGAACCGGCCGCCGCCAGCGTGGGCGGCGGGGTGTCCGGCCCGTCCGCCTTGGACTCCGGCGGCTTGGACGAACACTTGGAGGCGAAGCTGGACGAAGTGTTGGAAAAAGTGAATAAGCTCGGCAAGGCCAGCCTCACCGAATCGGAACAGCAAGTGCTGATGCGGGCCAGCGAGATCTACAAGAAGCGACGACAATCGACCTGAGGAGCGGCCCACATGCCGATGTACGAATTTGAGTGCGCGGACTGCGGCATAGCCTTTGAAACGCTCGTCCGCCGCGAGTCGGAAATTCCCGCTGTTGCTTGCCCGGCATGCGCCGGCGGCCGCATCACGCGGGCGTTGAGCCTGCCGTCGGCCAAAGTCCGTTCGGGCAGCTCGATGCCGATGAACTGCGGGGCCGGCCCGCCGTGCGCGAAGCCGTGGTGCCAACGCACCGGCTGACGCCTTCGAATATCCCGCCTCTTTGCTCGGTCCTCTTCCCCCGGAGACATCACTTGAAACTGCACCTCGCGGCCGCCCTCGCCGTCGTGGCCGCCGGCCACGGCCTCTTTGCTGCCGACCCGTTGGAACTCCCGCTGCGCACACGCATTCAGCCGTACAAGGGCGCGGACGTGTGGAAGGAAACCGCCCTCACGGAGAAGGTGAACCCGGCCGAGTGTGCCGTTGTCCTCTGCGACATTTGGGACAAGCACTGGTGCGAAAGCGCGACGAAGCGCTGTGGGGAATTGGCCCCAGTGGCGGAAGCGGTGGCGAAGAAGTGCCGGGAACGCGGCATGTTCATCGTCCACTGCCCGTCGGACACGATGGACTTTTACAAAGACTCCCCGGCCCGCCTGCGGATGAAGGAGTTCTCGAAGGTTGAATTCCCGAAGGCCCTCGCCCTGCCCGACCCGCCGCTGCCCATCGACGACAAGGACGGCGGCTGCGACGACGTGCCGGCCCCCAAGATGTTCCGCGCGTGGAAGAGCCAACACCCCGCCATCACCATTGACGCCGCTCGGGACGGCGTGACTGACAACGGGCAAGAAGTCTACAACGCCCTGAAGGCCAAGGGGATCACCACGCTGTTCGTCATGGGCGTCCACACGAACATGTGCGTGCTGCACCGCACGTTCGCCATCAAGCAGATGACGCGGTCGGGGGTAAAGTGCGTGC
>JAYUGD010000375.1:0-1906 GCA_043767785.1 Zavarzinella sp.
GGCGGGACGAAACGAATGACACCGGGCGGGGGCCGCAGCCAGCGGCCCCCGCCCGACCGACAGCCCTGGCTACCGAGGTGAACGGATGCACCTGACGAAAATGAAACGGGCGTGGGCCGTCGCGGCCGCCATCGCCCTCGGGGCGGCGGGAATCGCCCCCTTGGTCACGGCCCAGGAGCGACCCGCTCCGTCGGCGCCGCTGGCCACCGTCGATAAGAACGGGTCGGTCATCGTCTCCATCGGCAGCCAGTCGCGCTTCCAGATGAAGTCGAAGAAGCCGATCAAGGAGGCGTTCAACGAGAACGACAAGGTCGTTCAAGTGCTCGCCGACGCCAACGACCCGACCACGCTGATCCTCATCGGGCGGACGCCCGGGACCAGCAAAGTGGACCTGACGGACGCGGCCGGGGCCAAGGAAAGTTACCTGTTCGTCGTCGATTCCGAGGACGAGGCCCTGCGGAAGAAGGCGATCGACGAGCTGCGGGACCTCATCCGCAAGACCGTCCCGACCGCCGCCGTGGAGATCACGCCGATCCTGCGGCCGGCCCGCCGGGCGACGACGCCCGCCCCGGACGCCCAGGCGCAAGACCGCGTGCTGGGGACGGTGATCATCTCCGGGTACGCGGCCCGCGAGGGCGACCGCGAGACGATCCAAGAGCTGGCCCGCGCCGTGGGCCTGGTGGTCGCGGTGAACCACGTGACGGTCGGCGGCGGCGGGAACGTCCCGCACGTGCAAATTGACGTGACGCTGGCAAAAGTGGACCGCTCCCGGGCGAGAAGCCGCGGGGCGAGCTTCATTATCAACGGCAACTCGGTCACCGGCGGCAGCTTGCTTGGGGGTTTGGCCTCCACGCAAGGAGGGGCTGGGGCGGCGGCGGGCGGGACCGGGACGGGCGGTACAGTGGGGCTTATCCCCGCGGCGTCCACGGTGCTCGCTGGCAGCGGGGCCAACCTGATTTTCGGTGTTGTCCCCAGCAACTTCCAAGCACTGTTGGCCGTGCTGAAGACGGAAGGCTTGGCAAAATTGGTTGCGGCCCCGACCATTGTGGCCCGGAGCGGGGAAGAAGGCTCGGTCTCGGTGGGCGGCTCCGTCCCGGTCATCGGCCCGTCATCCGGCATCACCGGCCCAGGGGTGATTTATCGAGAAGTCGGAACTCGGTTGATCTGCACGCCGGTCGTTTACGGGAACGGCAAAATCTACTTATCCGTTTCGATCAATGTGAGGTCGGTCAACCAGTCCCCGGCCCTGACGACATCCTTCGGCGCCACGCCTGCCTTTGACGAACAGACGTTGACGACATCGATCATTGTGGAGCCGGGTCAGACGATTGCTTTGGGCGGCCTGATTCAAACGAACACGGCGGCGACCATTGCCAAGATTCCGTGCCTCGGCGACATCCCGTACTTGGGGGCGGCGTTCAGCTACGCCACGCAGACGGACACCGAGTCGGAGACGGTCGTGATCCTGACGCCGCGGCTGGTGGACGCGGCCGACGCGTCCCAGATGCCGAAGCCGCTGCCGGGGTCCGAGACGCGGAAGCCGGACGACTTCGAGTTCTACTTGGAGACGATGCTGGAGGCCCCGCGCGGCCAGCGGACCTTCGACGCCCACAACTATGTGCCGGCGTGGAAGACCTCGAATCTGGCGGGGACGTACCCGTGCGTGGGCGGCAACTGCGGAACCCCGGCCGCCGGCGGGCAATGTGCCAACGGCAACTGCCCGGCCCCGGCCCCAGTGACGCCGGGCGCGGCCCCCGTGCCGGTGAACCCGGCCCCGCTCCCGGTGTTGAAGCCGATGAGCCTGCCGCCGCTGACCGATTTGACCTCCCCGGCCGACGTGCCGCCGCCCGTGGTCCCCACGGCCGGCCGCGTGACCGTGAGCGAGCCGGCCGACGTGCCGGGGCTG
>JAYUGD010000376.1:0-5536 GCA_043767785.1 Zavarzinella sp.
TCGGGAAGGGGGCCGGGGGGTTAGGTTGCTTTTGCGGTCAGATCACCCGCTCAAGACTTCCCAAGGATCAAGTCGAGCGCCCAGCACCCGCGCACATGAGGCCCGGCGCCGCGAAGGTGGGTCAAGATGTCCTCGTCTTCGCACCCGGCGTCTTGGAGGGCGTCCGCGAGAATCGGGAGACGGTCGAACGCCCAGTCTTCGTAAGCCCCCCTGGCGATCATCACGACATCAAACGTGAGCCAAGCAGGGTCGATCCACCCCGGCCGATATGGGTTCTCGAATACGTCTCGCAACAAAGCCAATTGGCCGCGACTTTCCTCAACGCGACTGTCGTCTTCATTGTGTCGCCAAGCGGCTTCCACTCCCGTCCAAGAAGCGCCGAACGCACCTTTTTCAGCCGCATTTGGTTTCCAGATCGGTGTGTCGAACAGAACCGATTCTGCCGCACCATAAGCCCAACCGTACTTGGCCGGGAGGCCGGGGGTCAATGCTGTTTCTTGGCGGCAAACAATCATGGATCGTCTCGCGGCCTCAACCTCTTCTTCAGTTGCCAAGTCGTCCGCGTATCGTTCCGCAATTAATACGGCATTCCTGCTTTGTTCATTCAGCAAATGCCAAATTCTCCGACAGCATGCACACCCAAATAGCCGAAATTTGCGGTTGCTGGCCCGCCCAGTCATGTATTCAAGCAGTTGGCTAAGGCTATCGCAATTCAGCCATTCGGCCTCAGTCATCGGTCGCCCTCCAGGTAACTTCCAGTATGGCGATCAGGCGGCGGCGAGAGAAGGGAGAACCGAGTTTACCGGAAAACGACCGCCGTGAAGCCGCGACTCGGAGGCTTTGCGGAGAGGAGCGCGGCCTAATACCATGTGATCGCTACCACTGTGGACGAGCGATTGGCGGGTTTCAGTCCGCGCTCCTCTCCGCAAAGCCTCCGAGTCGCGGCTTCACGGCGTTTGGATATTGGGGCGGGCCTTCGGTCGCGCTCCGCTGCGCGGCTTCACGGCGGGCGTGTCATTCTCCCCGCGGCCCGCTAAAATCCCCCCATGACCATCCGCGAACTTGTCGCTTTTGTCGTCCGCATTCCGCTGAAGAAACGTGTCACGCACGCCTCGCACACGCGGACGGAGACGGACAACGTCTTGGTCCGCGTGACGCTGGGGGACGGGACCGTGGGCTGGGGCGAGGGCGTCCCGCGCGAGTACGTCACCGGCGAGTCGGCCGAGTCGGGCGTCGGCATCCTGCAAGCCAGCGACTTAAAAAGTCAGTTCCACGCCTGCCGCGACTTCCCCCAAGCCCTGGAAATGATCGAGCGGTTTCGGTTAGTTCCCCAGCCGGGGGACGACCGGCACGTGACCGGCAACGCGGCCCGGTGTGCCGTCGAGATTGCGTTGCTGGACGCCTACGGCCGGCTGTTCGGCGAGCCGGTGTGCAACGTGCCCAAGTACCTGACGCCGGATTTGTTCGAGTTCAAAGAGCGCGTGCAGTATAGCGGCGTCATCACGTCAGCCCGGCGCGGCATGAAACTGCGGCTGGCGGCGTGGCGCTGGAAGGTCTTCGGCACCAAGCAGGTGAAGGTAAAAGTCGGCATGGAGGGGTACGACGACCCGAAGCGCTTGAAGTTGATCCGCAGTCGGCTCGGGGCGAAGCGAGACATCCGCGTGGACGCCAACGAGGCGTGGACCCCGGAGAACGCGGCGGCGAAGATCACGGAGTTGGAGCCGTTCGGCATCAGCTCCGTGGAGCAGCCGTTGCCGCAGACCGCGGACGCCCAGCTCCCCGCCTTGCGGAAACAGATCAAGACGCCGGTGATGTTGGACGAGTCCCTGTGTGGGATGGTGGACGCGGAGCGGGCCGTCGCCGACGGGTGGTGCGACCTGTTCAACCTGCGGCTCTCGAAGTGCGGCGGGTTCATCCCGGCCCTGCGAATCGCGGCGTTCGCCAAGCGGCACGGCCTCGGTTATCAACTCGGCTGCCAAGTCGGGGAGACGGCCATCCTCTCGGCCGCCGGCCGGCACTTCGCCACCAGCGTCAAAGACATCCGCTATCTGGAAGGGTCGTTCGACCGGCACCTCGTCGTCTTCTCGCTCGGGGAAGAGGACATCACCTTCGGCTGGGGCGGGTACGCCCCGGCCCTCGTCCGCACCGGGCTGGGGATCAAATTCCAGGGCGACTTCATCGAGAGCCGGGCCGGGCGCCGGGAGGTGTTGATTGGCTGACGCCCGGCACCCGTTCACCGCATCCGACGGGTACACCGTCCACTACCGCCATTACGAGCCGGCCGGGGAGCCGACGGCCCGCGTCGTCTTCCTGCACGGCATCCAGAGCCACGGCGGCTGGTACACGCGGTCGTGCGCGGAGATCGCCGCCGCCGGGTTCGATGTGTACTTCTTGGACCGCCGCGGCTGCGGCCGCAATCAAGAAGCTCGCGGCGACGCCCGCCGCTTCCGCCGTCTGCAGGACGACATCGCCGAGTTCATCAAGACCCTGCCGACGGACAAGCCGATCATCCTCGCCGGCATCTCGTGGGGCGGCAAACTGGCCGCCGCGTTTCCGTACCGTGCGCCGGGCATGGTTCAAAAAATCGCCCTCCTGTGTCCGGGCCTCTTCCCGAAGATCACGCCGGGCTTCCTGCAACGCCTCTGGATCGGCCGCTGCGCCCTGCGCCGCCCGACGAAGATGTTCCCCATCCCGCTCAACGACCCGGAACTCTTCACCGCCAGCCCCGAGGGCCAGGCGATGATCCGGAACGACCCCCTCGTCCTGCGCGAGGCGACCGCCCGCATGATGTTCCAGAGCGTCGGCCTCGACATTTACCTGAAACGGGCGTGGAAACACGTCAAAGTTCCCACGCTGCTGATGCTGGCCGAACACGACCGCATCATCGACAACGCCAAGACCCGAAAATACGTCGAGAAGTTCCCCGGCGGGGCGACCGTACTTGAGTACCCGGGGGCGCATCACACGCTCGAACTGGAAGGGCCGGGGCACCCGTTCGTCGGGGACTTTATTGCGTGGGCGGGGAAGTGACACGGGGCGGGATTTGGGTTATGCTGACGACGAATGAGGAGAAACAACCGATGACAGACACATTGGAAATGATGCCGTTGCAAACGATCACTCCGGCCAGTTACCGGCGGTTCACCGTGGCCGAGTACCACCGATTAACCGAAGCCGGGTATTTGACCCCGGAAGACCGCATCGAGTTGCTCGAAGGGAATTTGGTGACCAAGATGGCCAGAAATCCCCCGCACGATGCGTGCATCAACATGTTGATGCACGCGCTGCTTAACGCGATTGGTCCCGACTGGAACCTGCGGATTCAAAGCGCCGTCCGCTTGGGGGGCAGCGAGCCGGAACCGGACGCGGCCGTCGTCCGCATGCGGCCGAACCGCTACGCGGACCGGCACCCAGAACCGGCCGACATCGGTTTGCTCATCGAAGTTTCAGAATCGTCGTTGGCTTTGGACCGCGTGGACAAGCTGCGCATCTACTCCCGCGCCGCCGTCCCGACCTATTGGATCGTGAACTTGGTGGACCGACAAATCGAAGTCTACGACCGCCCGACCGGCCCGGCGGCCAACCCGGAGTACGCCAGTCGGCAGACCTTCGCGGCGGGCGATTCGGTCCCCGTGGTGTTGGACGGGAACACTCTCGGGCAGATCGCGGTGAGCGCGGTGCTGCCGGCGGCGTGACCGGCCGGCCATCTTGTTAGCCGCGACGCGGAGGCGTTGCGCAGCGGAGCGCGTCTTGGTGAGCCGAGCGGCGTAAGCCGCCGGGTGAGTGGCTCGGGCGCAACACCCGGGGCCTCACGGCCCTCGGCTCACTTCAAACTGCGCTCCTTACCGCAAAGCTTCCGTCACGCGGCAAGCCGGGAGTTCATCCATACAATTCCGCTTTCCGAAACCCACCGACACGAGCGGGAATTGCCTCTCATGGCCGACGACAAGAAGATCACGACGCGGGCCGCCAACTACAGCGAATGGTACCTCGACATCGTCGGCCGGGCCGGGCTGGCCGAGAACTCGGACGTGCGCGGGTGCATGGTCATCAAGCCCAACGGGTACGCCATCTGGGAGAACATGCAGAAGGGCCTCGACGGGCTGTTCAAGGCCACCGGGCACGTCAACGCCTACTTCCCGCTGTTCATCCCCAAGAGCTTCTTCCAGAAGGAAGAGGCGATGGCCGAGGGCTTCGCCAAAGAGTGCGCCGTCGTCACGCACTACCGGCTGCGCTCCGTCAACGGCAAGATCGAAGTGGACCCGGACGCGAAGCTGGACGAGGAACTGATCATCCGGCCCACGTCCGAGACGATCATCTGGAACACCTACAAGAGCTGGATTCAAAGCTACCGCGACTTGCCGTTGCTCATCAACCAGTGGGCCAACGTCGTCCGCTGGGAGATGCGCACGCGGCTGTTCCTGCGCACGGCCGAGTTCCTCTGGCAGGAGGGGCACACGGCCCACGCCACCGGCAAGGAAGCGGAAGAAGAGACGCTGCGCATGGTCAACGTCTACCGGCAGTTCGCCGAAGAGTGGATGGCCATGCCGGTGCTGGTCGGCCCCAAGTCGGACGGCCAGAAGTTCCCCGGCGCCGTCTACACGCTGTGCATCGAGGCCATGATGCAGGACGGCCGGGCGCTGCAAGCGGGCACGAGTCACTTCCTCGGCCAGAACTTCGCCAAGGCGTTCGACGTGCAGTTTACGTCGGAAGAAGGCAAGCGCGAGTTCGCGTGGGCCACCAGTTGGGGCGTGTCCACCCGGCTGATCGGCGGCCTCATCATGACGCACTCGGACGACAACGGCCTCGTCGTCCCGCCGCGGCTGGCCCCGATCCACGTCGTCATCTGCCCGCTTGGCAAGAGCGAAGCCGAGCGCACCCCGTGCGTGGCCGCCGCGGAGAAGTTGGCCCAGGCCATCCGCGAGTTGCCGCGGGACGACTTCTACGGCTACCAGCCGATCACGGTGAAGATCGACAACGACACCAAGAACATGCCCGGCCACCGCTTCGCCGAGTGGGAGCTGCGCGGCGTGCCCGTCCGCGTCGAACTCGGCCCGAAGGACATGGAAAAGAACGCCTGCGTGCTGGCCCGCCGCGACATCCCCGGCAAGGACGGCAAAACGATGGGCGTCCCGATGGCCGAGGCCCCGGCCCGCATCGACGCCCTCTTGCGGGAGATCCAACAGAACCTGTTCGCCCGGGCCAAGAAGTCCCGCGACGACGGCATGCGCACGGCCAACAGCTACGACGAGTTCAAAACGATGATCGAAGGCCCCGGCTTCATCTGGGCGCACTGGGACGGCACCCGCGAGACCGAGGACAAGATTCAGGAAGAGACCAAGGCGACGATCCGCTGCATCCCGTTCGACGGCCCGCAAGACGCCGGGGCGTGCATGGTGACAGGCAAGCCGTCCGCGAAGCGAGTGGTGTTCGCGCGGGCGTATTGAAAGGCGCCTTTGTTTAGCCGCGACGCGACGCTTCGGAGTGGAGCGCGGGCCGGGACGCATCAAACCGCCAGCCCAAACGGGGAAGCGAT
>JAYUGD010000377.1:0-5526 GCA_043767785.1 Zavarzinella sp.
CTGTTCCGGCCGCCCCTTCAGGGCTTGAATTCATTGATGCCCGTGTGTTCCAGCCCCTTCCGGGGCTGGCTACAAGCGAGCGCCCCGTTGGGGCTGAAACCAGCGCCGGTTCTCACTTCACTTCCAGCCCAATGCTCTCGCTGTGGCTGTTGAACTCCGGGGCGTACATGCATTGGATGCTGGCCAGCCCGGTCGGGTACTTGCCCTTGTGTTGCACTTGGACCGCGTACTCGAACACATAGACCCCCTTCGGCAGGTAGTCGATGAAGAAGTGGGAGGCCGTGTCCTTCGTGGACTCGTAATAGCCCAAGCCGTCCTGGTAGCGGTAGCGGGAGATCACGTTGGTCGGCTCCGTGCCGCTGCCGCGGTGGTCTTTCAGGTGGACGTACTCCATGTCCCGGTCCGTCCGCAGGACCACGCGGACGACGACCTCGTCCCCCACGGCTAGCGGGCCGGTCACGGGTTCCAACACCGGCCCCTTCTTGGTGAAGGTCCGCTTGAACAGCTTCTTTTCCAGCTTCAAAGGGGTGCCCTCGTGCGGCGTCACCTTGCTGATGTCTTCCAAGTACTGCCAGTGGACGCTGCCCCAACTCACGCCGGCGTCGGTCTTCTTCACGGTGATCTTGCCGAAGTCCGGCTTCACTTCGCCGCGGACGAACTTCTGCTCGTAGAAGCCAGTCCCGGCCTCCACGTTCTCCGGCTTAATCTTCTCGGCCCCGAGGGTCACCTCCACCAGGGCGTCCGACTTGAGCAGGTTGTCCCCGCGGAGGAGCAGGGCGTACACGGCGTCGGCGGTCGCCTTCGTCGTCTTCCAGTCCTGCGTCTGCTTTTGCTTCAACAGCCACACCTTGCAGTCCTCGACGGCGGCCGCGTCGTTGGCCACTTCGTCGAACGCTTCGACCATCAGGGCCTGCGTCTCGATGGGGGCACGGTACCACCAGTAGGAGAGTTCCGTGTCCCGCCAGAACATGCCCATTTCCTCGTTGGAGACGGACCGTTCCTTGAGCGAGGCCAGAATGCCGGCGGGCGTTTCCTTGTCCCCGAACCGCTTGAGGCCGATGGCGAGGTGGGCCTGCGATTGGCGGTTGGCTAGTTGCAGCCAATACTTCTTGGCTTGGCCGAGCCAGTAAGCGTTCGCCGCTTGGTGTTCCTTGGCCACCGGCTTGTCTTGCAGGAAGAAACTGCGGCCGTACAGGTACAGGGCGACCGTGGAAGACAGGTGGTTGTCGTCCGGGTTCTTGGAGTGGGCCAGGATGTTCCGGTACATCGTGTCCACCCACGCGTCGAGCCGGGTCAGCGACTTGACGGCCGGGGCCTGATCGATTTTCACGCCCAAGTGCCGCAGGCGGCCGTAGCCGGTCGTGATGTACAAGGTCATGTACTCGTTCGCCGGCCCGCCGGGGAACCACGGCCACATGCCGTCGGCCGTCTGCATGTCGGCCAACTTCCGCATCAGCCGGGCCGTCTCCTCGTTGAGGCGGTTGTCGTCGAACAGGATGCCGACGTTGCGCCGGGCCTCGGCCTCCTTGTTCGCCTGTTGCAGCCACGGCGTTTCTTCCAGCATCACCGCCTTCAAGTCTTGGTTCTTCTGCAAGGGGCTGTCCAAGGCCGGCGTGTTCTTCCACTGGTCGAAAATGCGGCGGATCTTCGGGTCGCCGCCCGCGATGTGCCGGGCGAGGCTGTTGGCGTATAGGCGGTTGAACACTTGCTCGCTGCACTCGTGCGGCGACTCCATCAGGTAGGGCAGGGCCATCACCGCGTACCACGCCGGCTGGGACACCATCTGCACCGTGAGACTTTGGGTCTTGATCGTCTCGGACTTGCCGGACGCGGCGAGCTTGGCGAAGTCGAACGTCTTCGTCTGGTTGCCGCGGATCGGCAGCGGCAGCGACTCTGTTATCAGAATGCGGCGGGACAGCACGGGCAGCACGCCCTCTTCGCCGTCCGACAGGCGTTCCGTCGCCCCGACCGCCTTGTAGGTGATCGGGCCTTGGCCGTCGGGCACGGTCAGCTTCCAGAAGAAGCTGCGCGACTCGCCGGCCGCGATTTCAAACGTCTGGTCGAGGCCCTCGTTGCCCATCGCCTTGTCGATGTTGGCGGTCGTGCGCAGGTCGGCCAGCGTCAGTCGGACGGTGCCAGTCTGCTTGGTCGCCGACTGGTTGCTGACCTTCACGCTGAACTCCAGCACGTCCCCTTCCCGCAGGAACCTCGGCGGGTTCGGCTGGACCATCAGGTCTTTGGCCGTCACGACATCGTCCTGCAAGTAGCCGCTCTTGAGGTCCGTGCCGTGGGCGAAGCCCATGAACTTCCACTTCGTCAGGGCTTCCGGCATCGTGAATTCCAAGCGGACGGTCCCGTTCGCATCCGTCGTCAGGTGCGGGTAGAAGAAGGCCGTCTCGTTCAGGTTCTTGCGGGCGGCGACTTTACTGAGGTCCGGCCCGCTCGCCTCGCCCGGCCCGCCGGCTTGCTTGTCCGCCCCGTCGGCCTTGCGGTCCGAAGCATCCTTCAGTTGATTTTGCCGCAGTTCGCCGCTTTCGGATTTGGCCTCTTCCTGTAGTTCCCTCCTGGCTCCCATGCCGGCCGCCATCGGCATGCCCCGGTAGTTGTCGCCGCCGCGGCCGTATCCGTAGCCCCACAGGTTCACGGTGATGTCGGCCGGGAACGCCCGGTAGCGCCAATCCACTTGTTGATACCCGCCGTTCCAGGCGCCGCGGAACTGGTACAGTTGCTTGGCGGCGTTCTCGAACTGGCTTTGCAACTGGGAATAATCGCGGCGGAACACGGTAAACTTGTTCAGCCAGTGGTGCGGCAAGTAGGCGTCCAGCGAGGCGTCGTACAGGGCGGCGACCATCTCGGCCGCCGTCTTGGTCGCCTTCGGCCCGGTGATGACGGCCGTGAAGGTTTCCTTCTTGGCCGGCTCCAGCTTGGAGACGAACCGCTCCCACTTCACGGTCAAATCCTTGTTGCTCCACGGCACATCGACGTGGCGGTTCTCCAAGTACCCGCGGTTCTCGCGGACGAACGTGACGCGCACGGTGAACCCGCCCCGCATCGCCTCCGTGACCGTCTGCTTCACGCCGACTTGCGTCTTCGCCGCGTCCGTCCAGAAGGCTTGCAGAACTTTCCCCGTGTGTTCGACTTCGATGTACGCCCGGCCGCGGTCGTACCCCGTGCCCCAGACGGCCGAGAACTCTTCGCCCGGTTCCAGCACCCACTTCGGGGCCGCGAACAGGTGCGGAATCTTGAGGGCGAGCTTGGCGTCGTCCGGGTTCAGCACGCGAATTTGCAGTTGGGCCGACACCGGCTTGCCGAAGCGGTCTTGCGTGTCGAGAACCGCCCTGTACAGGCCGGGTTCCAGTTTGAAACTCAAGTCCGTCTTGCCGTCCTTCGCCGTGGCGAAGGCGGCGGTGGCGACGATGTCCCCCAACGCCCACGTCTTGGGGTCGTTCGGGTCCGGCTTCGGCTGGGTGATCCCCTTGCCGCGGCGCGGTTGCACATTCCCGGAGAGGATGTCCGGCCGTTGCACGGCTTCGGGGCTTTTCAGCTTGTGGACCTTCACGGTCCCCTTCGCCGCTTGGCCTTCGCCGTCGAGTGTCTGCGTCGAGACGGTCACTTTGACCGGCTTGCCGACGGTCTGCCATTCGTCAGCCGTCATGTTCGCTTGCAGGGCCGTGTACGACACGGCCACGGACTTGCTGCCGGAGCGCGTCTCCCCGGTCGTGTCGGTCACGTCCGCGTGGACGGTGTAATGGAACGTCGGCTCGTCCTTTTCCGGAATCGTCGGGTCAGGCTTGGCGACGAAGGTGACGGTGAAAGTGCCGTCCGCTTCCGTGGTGGCGGTGCCGTGGCTGATTTCCTGGGCGGCCCCGCGGTTCGGCGGCAGGCGATACCAGCAGTACTCGTAGAACCACACCGGCCAGCGGACCTCGCGGGTGACGCGGTAGCGGACTTTGGCGCCGTTGATGGCCGCCCCGGTGTAGCCGACCGCCTTGCCGGTGATTTTCACTTCCCCGTTGAGCTTCGGGGCCTCCTTGGGGGCCTCGACGGTGACGAGGAACTTCGGCCGCTTGTACTCCTCGACGTTGAAGTGGACGTACCCACCGCCGTCCCCGGCGACGGCGATGTGCATCTGCCCGGTGAGTCGGTCCCGCGGGGCGGTGAAACTGCCGCTGAACGAGCCGAAGTCGTTGGACGTGACTTCCTGCTTGGCGACTTCCTTGCCGTTGTGGTCGTTGAAGACCACCGTCGTCTTGCGGCCCGGCAGCACTTTGTACTGGTCCCCCTTGGTGTCCGCGTAGATGCAGATGCCCTTGTACTGCACGGTTTGGCCGGGGCGGTACAGCGCGCGGTCGGTGAAGAGGATCGTCTGGGCGTGCGGCTTGTACTGGTCCGGGTGCTGGTAGACGTTGAATTCGTTCTGGGCCGCGAGGGCTTGGCCGTCGTGTTCGGCGAGGATGAAGTAGGCGCGGTTGACCGGGAAGCCGGACAGGTTGAAGAAGCCGTTCGCGTCCGTCTTGGCGGCGGCGGCGGGTTGGGTGCTGCCGTCGTTGTTGCGGACCCACGTGCGAAGGCTGGCGGCCGGGATCGGCTCGCCGGTCTTGGCCGAGAGGACGAACCCTTCGAGTCGGCCTTGGCCCCACGCATTGCGGATCACAAGCGCCAAGTCGCTCACCCAGACATCCGCGGTCGAGATGACGTTATTGGCGTCCCCGAAGGCGGCGTCCGGGCTGGCGACGATGAAGTAAAACCCGGCCTTGAGGCCTTTGGGGGCCGGCACGTCTTCCGTGCGGGACTGGTAGTCGGTGGTCGGCGGCAAATCGGCGGACCACGCCAAGTCGGGCTGCTTCGTCACCAACTCTTTGCGGTCGGCTTCCGTCAGGTATTCCGGCCGCCACGCGACGTGACCGCCGGGTTGCCGCCCGCCCCGCGGGTTGCGGTCGGCTTCCGTCAGGTATTCCGGCCGCCACCGCTCGCGCGTCAGGCGGGCGGCCCAGTCCGTCTTGATGGCCCGGAAGTGAACTTTGGAAATGTTGCGGTATTGCACCCGCAGAATGGGCAGCGGGTCGGTCCATACCCGTTCGGTAGTGACTTGGACTTCCTTGGCCTCAATGCTGATGATCAGGTTGTGACACGATTTCCCGCCGGCGCTGTTCGGGAAGGCGTTCTTCCCTTGCAGGGCAATCTTGCGGGCTTCGGCAAAGTCCCCCTCCGCGTGCAGCACGGTGGCCCAGCGGTGCCGGGCCGTGGCCGACAGTTCGTGCGTCGCCCACTCCTCGGCGAACTTCTTGAGGGCCGTCTTGTATCGGACATTCTTTTCCTCGCCGTTGGCGGCCGCGTTGGCGAATTGCAGGCGGGCCAAGTCGGCGTCCAGGAATGCCGACTTGTCCTTGTCTTCCTGGTGGAAGGCCAACAGGTTTTGGAAGAGTTTGACGGCTTTGAGTTTGAGCGAATCGGTATCCGTCGTCTGCGGGTTCCACTTGAGGAAGTCGGCGACGGCCGAGAACACCGGGCTGTCGGCGGTGATCT
>JAYUGD010000378.1:0-5522 GCA_043767785.1 Zavarzinella sp.
GCCGCGACGCGACGCTTCGGAGCGGAGCGCGGGCTTCCTAACATCAATTGCGGCCGTATGGCGAGTGACTTGGCGAGTTCGCCCCGCGCTCCGCTGCGAAGACTTCGCGTCGCGGCTAAACAATTACGGCCAATCCTCCCCCCCCGCGTTAAACGGGTGGCACCGGCACACGCGCCAAATGCCCTTGGCCGTCCCGCGGATTGGGCCGTGTTTGCGCACCGCCAGCACCATGTACTCGCTGCACCCCGGATGGTAGATGCAACTCGGCGGCAACACCGGGCGCACGACGCGCTGGTAGCAGCGCACCAGGAACACGATCAGGCCGGCGACGGCTCTTCGGCACATGGGGGCGGCTCCGGGGGCTTGGTCTCCGCGTCGCGGGCGATCTTCTTGATGGCGTGCCGGGCCTGCTTCAGCAGCGACCGCTTGAACTCGGCCAGCGTGTACTCCGGCAAGTGCCGGGGGATCAGCACCAAGTCGTAGCCGGGGGTCAGTTGGTCTTTGATTAGACGGTACGACTCGCGCATCAGGCGGCGAATGCGGTTGCGGCGCACGGCGTTGCCGAACTTCTTGGAGACCGACAGCCCGAGCCGGGAGTGGGGCAGGCCGTTCTCCTTGGCGTAGACGATCAGCGTCGTGTCGGCCGCGGACCGGCGGCGGTCGTAGACGGCTTGGAACTCGGCCGGCTTGCGCAGGTGTTCGTTGGGTCGGAATCGTGGCACGGGGGCCTCATCGCCGGGATACCATTGATTGTAGCGACACGCCCCCGCCGCCGAGGTTCCCATGCCCATGTGCCTGATCCTGAGCGACGACCTGATCGACGGCAGCCGCATCGGCGGCCACGCCAAGGCGTTGGGCTTCGCGGTGGTGATCGCCCGCACGCAGGCCCAAGCCGTCACCCAGTTGACGAAGGAACCCGCCGCCGTCTTGATCGACCTGCACAATGGATCACTGGACCTGACCGCGTTGGTGACTGCCGCGCAAGAGACAAAGCCGCGGCCGCGGCTCGTCGCCTTCGGGTCGCACGTGGACGCCCAACGGCTCAAGGCCGCCCGCGCCGCCGGGTGCGACGAGGTGTTGCCGCGCAGCGCGTTCTTCGAGGACTTGGACGGAAACATCACCCGCTGGTGCGGACCGACCAACTGACGCCTGTGCCCATTCTCCACATTTCTTCCCGTTTCCTGTGTCAGGTCTCGAAGGGAACGCCGACAGACATGGCAGAACCAACCCGCCCCGACCGGACGGCGAAGACGCCAAGGAGTGTCGTGACCCAGGCCGACCCGACTACCGAGCGCCGAGCGCCGGCCCCGGAAACGTGGGTCGCGGCGCACGGGGACTACCTGTACCGCTTCGCCCTCGGCAAAGTCCGGTCGCCGGACGTGGCCGAGGAGATGGTGCAAGAGACGCTGCTGGCGGCGTGGCGCGGGCGGGCGGGGTTCGCCGGAAATTCGTCCGAGCGCAGTTGGCTGACGGCCATCCTGAAGCGCAAGGTGATCGACTGGGTCCGCCGGCGCGTGCGCGACCGGGCCACCGCCCTTCCCGACGCGGAGCCGGACGCGGCGGCCGCGGACCCGTTCGACAAGTGGGGCCATTGGAAGAAGCCCCCCGGCGATTGGAACCAAGCCGACCCGGCCGCCGCGATGTACCGCGACGAGTTCTGGGCGACGCTGCACGGTTGTCTCGGAAAACTGCCGTCGCGGCTGCATGACGTGTTCGTCCTGCGGTATCTGGACGAAACGAGCGGCCCGGAAGTGTGTCAGGAACTCGGGCTGACGCCGACCAACCTGTGGGCGATGCTGCACCGGGCCAGGCTGCGGATGTCCCAGTGCCTGACGGCGAACTGGTTCCAGCAAACGCCGGGCGAGGGGGGCAAGCCATGCTGACGTGCCGGCGGGCGACCGAACGCCTCTCCCGCTCCCTCGACGGCCCGCTGCCGGCCGTTGAGAAGGTTGGGATGGAAGGCCACATGCTGCTGTGCCGCCACTGCCGGCGGTTCCGCAAGCAAATCGTGATTCTGGACGCCCTGTGTCGGGAGGCCGGCGACCGGGCGGCGGGCGGCGAAACCGAATTGCCGGCCGCGGCGCGGGAGCGCATCGCGGCCGCCTTGGCCCAATACGAGACGGGAGGCGACCGATGACGCGGCGACAAAAAATCGGCGGCCTGCTGGCAGTCGGCGTCATCGCCATCGTCGGTTTCGCCGTCTTCACGCAAGCCGGCGTGCCGGGGATGCGACCGCACGTCAGCGTACCGGTCCGCATCGGCACGCCGAAAGACGGCCGGCTGGAAAAGTCCGACGCGGAGTGGCGGGCCATCCTGAGCGACCAAGCGTACCGCATCGCGCGGCGCAAGGGCACGGAGCGCGCGTACAGCGGCGAGTCGTGGGACGAGAAGCGGCCCGGCGAATACGCCTGCGTCTGCTGCGGCCAAGCGCTGTTTGACGCGACGACGAAGTTCGACTCGGGCACCGGCTGGCCGAGCTTTTGGCAACCGGCCGACATCGAAGCCGTCTCCTTGATGCAAGTAGGCGGCCCGTTCGACGACCGGGTCGAGGTGACGTGCAGCCGGTGCGACGCCCACCTCGGCCACGTCTTCGACGACGGCCCGCGCCCGACCG
Organism: Zavarzinella sp.; assembly: GCA_043767785.1. Lineage (GTDB taxonomy): Bacteria > Planctomycetota > Planctomycetia > Gemmatales > Gemmataceae > Zavarzinella. The sequence continues at coordinate 2,615 of JAYUGD010000378.1, forward strand.
GCCAGCGCTACTGCATGAATTCGGCCGCCCTCCGATTCGCCCCCAAGGCCGGCGGCCCGGCGGCGACCGACGCGGCCGGGCCGCCCCCGCATTGACCGGGAATCGTTTCCCCGTCTATTAGTTGGTTCTCACGTTTCACACCAGGAGTTTCTCATGAAATGGCTTTCCCGGACCGCCTTCGCCGCGGTCGCCCTCGTCATCCCGTTCGCGGTCGGCTGCGACAGCAAGATGACGTCCAGCGCGTCCTCGTCCAAGATGTCCTCGTCCTCGATGGACAAGATGGCCACGTCCCCGATGGACAAGATGGACAAGGACAAGATGATGACCGACAAGGAAAAAATGGACAAGGAGAAGATGGACAAGGAAAAAATGGACAAGGAAAAGATTCCCAAGTGACGCACCGCCGCGAGGCGGTCTTGTTGGAGTCCCGCTTTTAAGCGGTCTTGGAACGCTCTCCCACAAGGCCCAAGAGGACCGCGTCTTCAAGGGTCCGCCCCCGCGGACGAACGAGCTTCACCCACGTTGGCCGGTCGCTTACCTCACCCCCTAACCCCCTCTCCGAAGCGGAGAGGGGGAACTGGTTCTGAATGTGGGGTACGTTTTCAACGTGCCGGCCTACTGCGTTCGGCGCAGTCCTCGGAGCCGAACGCATCCGCCAACGCCCGACCGGAACCCGTCGCGGTGATTGGTTTAGGGTTCCGTCAGGCAGTCCGGTCTTTTGCTCCGCGGACGCCGCAAAAGACCGCCTTAGCGGGCACGTTGGAAACGTACCCCACATAAAACAGCCTCCACACTCTGGCTCCCCCTCTCCGTTTCGGAGAGGGGGCCGGGGGGTGAGGTAAACGGCTGCCCCCGTGGGCGAACGGCCGTCACCCACGGGGGCGAACCCTCGAAGACTCGGTTCGCCGGCCGCCTTTGGGCGACAGGTCCAAGACCGCCTGAAGGCGGAACTCCAACACGACCGCCTGCGGCGGTGATATTGACCCCTCAAGAAACCCCCAGCCCATGCCGCTCCTCGCCGCCAAACACCCGTTGCCGATCCGCGTTTCGCACTGGCTGAATGTGCCGGTGATGGCCGTCATGGTCTGGAGCGGACTGCTCATTTACTGGGCTTACGACCCGTACATGATTCAAGTCGGCGGCGTCGTCCTGTTCAAGTTCTTCCCGGACTGGTTCTACCGCACGCTGGACTTGGAAGCGGGCTTGGCGACCGGCATGGCCTACCACTTCGCCTTCGCGTGGCTGCTCACGCTCAACGGCCTGTTCTACGTCGGCTATCTGGCGTGGTCCGGGGAGTGGCGGGCGCTCGTGCCCACGCGGAAGTCGTTCCGGGAGGCGTGGCACGTCGTCCTGCACGACTTGAAACTCCGCACGGAGCCGTTGCCGCCGGCCAAGTTCAACGCGGCCCAGCGGTTCGCGTACACCGGCGTCATCGTCATGGGCGCCGGGGCCGTCGTCACTGGGCTGGCGATCATGAAGCCGACGCAGTTGGCGTGGCTCACGACCTTGCTCGGCGGCTACCAGTTGGCCCGGCTGCTGCACTTCGCGCTGATGGTCGGGTTCGTCCTGTTCGTGGTGGTTCACCTCGCCCAAGTGGCGAAGGCGGGGTGGAACAATTTTCGGGCGATGGTCGCCGGGTTTGAAATCGTCCCGCCCCCGAAGGAGAAGGCCGATGCCGCCGGACCCGCCCCCCGTTGACGTGTCGCCCGCGGCCGCGCGCCCCCGCAGTCGCCGGGCCTTCGCCACTTGGGCGGCCGCCGGGCTGGCCGGCCTCGGCGGCTGGAAGTGGCTGCGCTCCCGCGACGCGGACGACGATTTGCCGTGGCCGTTGCGGCAAGTCCACCGCTTCAACGAGCGCCTCGGCCGCGCGCTGTTCTCCGACACGCACTTGGCCCCTGAGTTCCCGCCCGGCACGGCCCGCGAGCCGAAGCAAAACGGCCGCCACGGCCGGCCCGCCGAGGGCGTTGCCCCCGTAATCGTGCGCGTGGAACAGCCCGGCCTGGCCCCACGAATGATCGCCCCGGCCGACCTCGTCGCCGGCCTGCCGCGAGTGGAGATGACGACCGAGTTAAAGTGCATCGAAGGCTGGAGCCAAGTGGTGACGTGGGGCGGCGTGCGCTTCGCCGACTTCGCCGCCGCCCTCGGCACGGACGCCGGCCGGCACCCGTTCGTGAGTATGGGAACGGCCGACGGCGCCTACTACGTCGGGCTGGACACCGCGAGCGCGATGCACCCGCAGACGCTGCTGTGCGACCGCATGAACGGCGAGACGTTGCCTGAGGCCCACGGCGGGCCGCTGCGGCTGGTGTCGGCCGTGAAGTACGGCATCAAGAACATCAAGTGGGTGGGCCGCATTTCGTTCCGCGACGACCGCCCGGCCGACTTTTGGGCCGAGCAGGGCTATGACTGGTACGCCGGCCTTTGACGCCCCCGCCTAGAATGCCGGGATAGGAGACAAGCACATGGCAATGACTTCCGCCGCCGGGTACGACCTCACGCCGCCGACGCCCGAGCAGAAGGCCGCCCTCGCGGCCGGCCTGACCCCCGCCGAGAAGCGGGTGCTCCTGCAACACGGGACCGAGGCCGCCTTCTGCGGCACGCTGTTGAACAACAAGTCGAACGGCGTGTATACGTGCCGCCTGTGCGGCCTGCCGCTGTTCAAAGCCGGGGCCAAGTTCGAGTCCGGCACCGGCTGGCCGAGCTTCACCGACCCGTTCGACGCGGCCCACGTCGCCGAGATCACAGACCGGTCTCACGGCATGACCCGCGTGGAAATCCGCTGCGCCCGCTGCGACAGCCACCTCGGCCACGTCTTCGACGACGGCCCCTTGCCCAGCGGCAAACGGTACTGCCTGAACTCGGTGTCCCTGGAATTCACCCCGGACGGGCAGGCGTTGCCGGAGCGGAT
>JAYUGD010000379.1:0-1892 GCA_043767785.1 Zavarzinella sp.
TCCGTGTTCGATCCGTGGCTAAAAATTCTTCGGTGCAACGATTTCGGGAAGGCCGGAATCTTTTTCGGCCGTGGCCCGTCAAAAGAAGAGACGCCCCCGGAACTCGGCCGCTTGTCGGCGGTTCTATGATGGGGGTGAGAATGCCCTCCCCGCCCGGTTCCGATTCGGAAGTCCTTGCCATGCGATCACTTGCTTCGATGTTTCTGTGCCTCGCCGCCGCCGGTTCTTACGCGACGGACAAGGCGGTGGACGAGAAGAAGGTCGTCTCCGCCATCGAGAAGACCGGGGCGAAGGTCACGGTGGTCGAGTCGGAACCCACCGGCCCCAAGTTGAAAGTGACCTTCGCCAAGTGGGACGCCTCCAAGGCCCTGAGCCTCAAGGGGTCGCCGTACGTCACGTTCCTCGTGGTGGAAGACGCCGCCCGCGTTACCGACCAGACAATGGCCCTGTTCGCCTCCCTGCCGAATTTGGAACGGCTCGACCTGTTCAAGCCGTCCCTCACGGGCGCCGGCCTCAAGCCGTTCAAGGCCCACAAGACGCTGAAGAGCCTGACGTTGTTCGAGGCCAGGGTCGGGGACGCGGCCGTGGCCGACCTGAAAGACGTGGACACGCTGGAAGAACTGGACCTGTCCAAGACCCTCATCACCAATCAGTCGGCGTTCACGTTCCAGAAGTTGGAGAACCTGAAAGTGCTGACCGTCGCCATGACGAAGTTCAACGGCAAGGGGGCCTTGCTGCTCAAGGACATGCCGAAGCTGAAACAACTCCACGCCCTGAACTGCGACATCTCCGTGGACGAGGCCAAGGAGTTGGAGAAGGCCATCAAGGGGATCAAGATCGAGCGGTAAGGTTTGGAAAGCCCACGGACGGCCGTCCGTGGGCTTTGCCGCGGTCACTTCTTCCCGAACACGTCCCCGAACACTTTCAACATCGCCGCCCACGACTTCTCGTCGGCCTCGGCGTTGTACGCCATGCCCTTGATCTCTTTCTTGTCGGCCCCCTTCACCGTGAAACTGTGGACGGCGCCGGGGTACGACTCGAATTGCAGCGGGACCTTGGCCGCCTCCAACTTCGCCTTGAAGGCCGTGATCGCCTCCGGCTTAATGAAGAAGTCGTCGGCCCCGTGGTTCACGAGCACCTTCCCCTTGACGGCCTTGGCCTCCGCGTCGCTCGGGGCCGGCAGGGCGGCGTGGAACGTGACGACGGCCTTCAGGTCGGCCCCGGTGTACGCGAGTTGCAGGGCGGTCGCGCCGCCGAAGCAGTAGCCGATGGCCGCGAGTTTCGTGGCGTCCACTTGCGGTTGCTCGGCCAACACCTTCAACCCGGCGGCCGCCCGGCCCTGCCAGACCTTCACGTTCTTGCGGACGGAACTGGCCATCTCGTTGGCCTCTTTCGGGTGTTCGGTCGCCTTGCCGTCGCCGTACATGTCCGGGCAGAAGGCCACGAACCCGAGCTTGGCGAGCATCTCGGCCCGCATTTTGGCGTAGTCGTCCAGCCCCCACCACTCGTGGACGACCAGCACGCCCGGCCGCTTTTCCTTCAAGGCGTCGTCGTAGGCAAGGAAGCCTTTGAGTTTGGTTTCGGCGTAGGTGTATTCGACGGCCTGCGTCTTCACGGCCGCAACCGCCGGGGCGGCGACAAACACGGCGGCGAGCAACAATCCCGAGCGGAGCATGGGGGCAACCTCATGGTGGTTGGGCGATGCGGCTAGGGTATGCGGGGAGGGGCACAGGAAAAGGCCGGCTTAAACCCCGCGCGAGAGTCAATGCCCGGGAAAGCCCAAGGACGGCCGTCCCTAGTGGTCTGTCACAGCTAAAAAGTCGGATTGGCTAAGTCGGTCGAATCGGCGATGTTGGATGGCACAAGGAGGTGTGCCATGCGGAAGCTGTACA
>JAYUGD010000380.1:0-5509 GCA_043767785.1 Zavarzinella sp.
GAAAGGGGCCGACTCATGAGCGATTCACGATCCGCCGCCGGGAGCGCCGACGTCCTCGTCGGCTGGGAGCGAAGAGCCGACGGGGACGTCGGCGCTCCCGGGGACGTCGGGGTTCCCGAGGACGTCGGCGCTCCCGGGGCTGTTGGTCCTTGCGGAGAATGGTACTCGCGCGGGTATTTGCCGCATCGGGACCGGATTAGCCTCTTGCAAAGCATCACGTTTCGCCTCGCCGACAGCCTGCCGCGCGAAAAGCTCATGGAATTGGAAGTCGAATTGGCGAGCCTGACGGCTCAACGTCGCGACGTCGAGCGGCGCTTGCGAATCGAACAATGGCTCGATTCCGGCATGGGTTGTTGCGCGCTGGCTCACCCGGCGGTCGCCCAATATGTCGAAAACTCGCTCTTGCATTTTCACGGCGACCGCTATCGCCTGCTGGCGTGGTGCGTCATGCCCAATCACGTCCACGTGTTGGCGGAATGCCGTTATCCCTTGGCCAAAATCGTACAGGGATGGAAATCGTTCACCGCCCGGTGGGTGTTGGCCCACAACGAAGAACTCCACTTAGGGATTCCCGACCCGAAGCAGCTGTGGATGCGGGAGTATTGGGACCGCTACATCCGCGACGACGACCACATGAGCAACGTGATCGAGTATATTCACAACAACCCGGTCAAAGCCGGCCTGTGTCAGGAACCGGCGCAGTGGCGGTGGTCCAGCGCGTGGCCCGCCCCCGGGGGCGCCGACGTCCTCGTCGGCTCTTCACCGCAAGCCGACGGGGACGTCGGCGCTCCCAAGTTTTCCCGGAACGCCGACGTCCTCGTCGGCTCTTCACAACAAGCCGACGGGGACGTCGGCGCTCCCAAGGCTCCCGAGGATGGCGGCGGTTCCAAGAGGCCCAATCAATGAATTCCATCCCCTCGGTTTCCGTCAAGTATGCTCAGGACGGCCGGTCCACGAGGCCGAACGCCGTCGGCATGCGCCCAATGCAGGAGCGCGCCTACCAGAAGCGCGGCGAGCAATATTTGCTGATTAAGTCGCCCCCGGCCTCCGGCAAGAGCCGGGCGCTGATGTTCATCGCGCTGGACAAGCTGCACAACCAAAAGATCAAGCAGGCCATCATCGTCGTCCCGGAAAAGGCCATCGGCGCCAGTTTCCACGACGAGCCGTTGAGCCAGTTCGGCTTCTGGGCGGATTGGAAAGTCGAGCCGAAGTGGAACCTGTGCGACGCGCCGGGGGGCGACAACGGCGGCAAGGTGGACGCCCTCAAAAAGTTCCTCGACAGCGCCGACAAGGCGCTGGTCTGCACGCACGCCACCTTCCGCTTCGCGGTCGAGAAGTTCGGCGTGGAGGCGTTCGACGACCGCTTGATCGCCGTGGACGAGTTTCACCACGTGTCGGCCAACCCGGACAGTCGGCTGGGCGACCACGTCCGCCAGTTCATGGCCCGCGACAAGGTACACCTCGTGGCGCTGACCGGCTCGTACTTCCGCGGCGACGCCGAGGCCGTATTGCACCCGGAGGACGAATCGAAGTTCGAGACTGTCACGTACACCTATTACGAGCAACTCAACGGCTACGAGCATCTCAAGCAGCTCGACCTCGGCTACTACTTCTACGCCGGCAGCTATACCGACGAAATTCTGAAGGTGCTGGACCCGGCCGAGAAGACGATTCTGCACATCCCCAACGTGAACTCGCGAGAGAGTACCAAGGACAAGATCAAGGAGGTGGAACACATCATCGAGGAGTTGGGCGATTGGCAGGGCGCCGACCCGAAGACCGGCTTTCAACTCGTCAAAGCCGCGAACGGCCAGGTGTTGAAGATTGCCGACTTGGTGGACGACGACCCCGCCAAGCGAGAGAAAGTGTCTGCCGCGCTCCGAGACTCTTCGCAGAAGTACAACCGCGACCACGTGGACATCATCGTCGCGCTCGGCATGGCGAAGGAGGGCTTCGACTGGATTTGGTGCGAACACGCGTTGACCGTCGGCTACCGGTCGAGCCTAACGGAAATCGTGCAGATCATCGGCCGGGCCACCCGAGACGCGCCGGGTAAAACGCGGGCCAAGTTCACCAACCTCATCGCCGAGCCGGACGCCAGCGAAGAGACCGTCACCGAGGCGGTGAATGACACGCTCAAGGCCATCGCCGCGAGCCTGTTGATGGAGCAAGTGCTGGCCCCCCGCTTCGAGTTCCGGCCGAAGCACCCGAACAACGAGGCGACGCCGGGCTTGGACTACGGGGCCGGCGGCTACGACCCGGCTAAGTGCAACGCCGGCGTCGACCCGGCGACGGGCCGCATCCAACTGGAAATCAAGGGGCTGGCGGAGCCGAAGAGTCCGGAGGCCGAGCGCATCTGCCGGGAGGACTTGACCGAACTGGTGACCGCGTTCGTGCAGGACAAGCAGGTGATCGAGCGCGGGCTGTTCGACCACGAACTGGTGCCGGAGGAGCTGACGCAGGTCCGGATGGGGAAGATCGTGAAGGAGAAGTTCCCGGCCCTGACCGACGAGGACCAGGAGGCGGTCCGCCAGCACGCGGTCGCGGCCCTGGCCGTGGTGCAGCAGGCCAAGAAGGAGCAGACGGGCGCCGGCGCGGAGGTGAAGAACACCGCGATGATCGACGGCGTGCGGCGGTTCGCGCTGTCGGTGCGGGAACTGGACATCGACATGATCGACCGCATTAACCCGTTCGGCGAGGCGTACGCGATCCTCGCCAAGTCGATGGGCGAAGAGCGTCTTAAAGTGATTGCGGCGGTGATTGCCGCGAAGAGGGTGAGCATGACGGACGACGAGGCGCGCGAACTCCTGAAACGGGCCGTGCGCTTCAAGGCGGAAAAGGGCCGGCCCCCGTCCCTGACCGCGACGGACGCGTGGGAAAAGCGCATGGCGGAGGGTGTCGCGTTTATGCTGCGCAAAGCGAGGGAGAATCGCGATGCCTGACCGCATCACGGACGAAGACCTGGAGATGCTGGGCGAATTGGGCGAGGACACCGCGCCGGAGAAGTCCGGCGGGCGCACCGCCAAAGAGCAGCGCATCATCGCGGGCTTCGAGGAGATCGAGCGGTTCGTGGCGGAACACGGCCGAGCGCCTCAACACGGCGAGGGCCGCGACATCTTCGAGCGGCTGTACGCGGTGCGGCTGGACCGAATGCGGGAACTTCCCGAGTGCCACGAGGCCTTGCGAGGTTTGGACCCCCGCGGGCTGTTGGGTGCCGAAGGTCAAGCCATTTCAAACGGCGCCCACGCGGAACTGAGCGACGACGAGCTTCTCGCGTCGCTCGGGGTTGAGGGGACGACGGGGGACGACGTCACACGGCTCGTTCACGTCCGGTCGCGGGAGGAGATCAGGGCCGCGGAGGAAATCGCCCGGCGGACCCCCTGCGCCGACTTCGCCGACTTCAAGCCCATCTTCGGGAAAGTACAGCGTGATTTGGAGACGGGCAAACAGCAAACGGTGAAATACCGAGACGACGCGGAAGTCATGAACGGCGACCTGTTCATCCTCGACGGGCAGAAGCTCGTCGTCGCCGACATGGGCGAGCGGTTCGTCGGCGAGCACGGCCGCCCGGACCGCCGGCTGAGAGTCGTGTACGACAACGGCACGGAAAGCGACTTACTCCTGCGCTCCCTCCAGCGCGCCTTGAACAAAGACAAGGCCAGCCGTCGCATCACGGCGGCCGGGTACGGGCCACTATTCTCGGAGGCGGAGGAAGAGGACGACTTGGCGACGGGCTCTATCTATGTGCTGCGGAGCCTGTCGGATCATCCGTTCGTGGCGCAGAACCGGGCCGTCATTCACAAGATCGGCGTGACCGGGGGAGACGTCAAAAGCCGGGTCGCCAACGCGAAGAAAGACCCCACCTATCTTCTGGCCGACGTGGAAATCACCGCGACCTACCGACTGGCGAACGTCAACCGGACCAAGCTGGAGGCCCTGCTGCACAAGCTGTTCGCCGGCGCCCGCCTGGATCTGCAATTGAAGGACCGATTCGGCTCCCATGTGGAGCCGCGGGAGTGGTTCCTGGTGCCCCTGCCCGTCATCGACGAGGCAATCGAACGAATCAAGGACGGGTCCATCGGCGCGTTCCGATACGATCCGGAATCGGCGAGCCTCGTCCCGGCGTGACGCCCGCACGGCCGGCCGTCACATCAACTCTTTAATCGGCATCGTGTTGTCTTCGATCAAAAACTGCGGGCGGCCGGTCGGGTCGAGGACGGTGGCCTTGGCCAGGTCGATGCCGAGCTTGGCGTAGAGGGTGGCGAAGACTTCTTGGTGCGTCGTCGGGCGGCTGACGGCGTACTCGCCGAGGCGGTTGGTGGCGCCGATCGCTTGGCCCGTCTTCATGCCGCCGCCGGCTAGGAGGGCGGTGCTGACGGTGGGCCAGTGGTCGCGGCCCGCGTCCTTGTTGATGCGCGGCGTGCGGCCGAACTCGCCCCAGACCACGATGGACACGTCGTCGAGCAGGCCGCGTTCCTGCAAGTCGGTCACGAGGGCCGTGATGCCTTGGTCGAGCAGTGGCATGTCCTTACGGCCTTGGACGAAGTTCTTGCCGTCGGAGCCGTGCCAGTCCCAGCGGGTGAAGTTCAGCGTCACCACGCGGGCGCCGGCTTCGACGAGGCGGCGGGCGATGCAGAAGTTGCGGACCATGCGCGGGGCGCCGTCCCGCTCGAAGGCCGGGTCGTCCACGCCGTAGCGGGCGACCACGTCAGGCCGCTCTTTCGAGAGGTCGAGGGCGTCCTTCAACTTCGTGGAGGTGAGGATGCCCATCGCCTGTTGGGTGAAGGCGTCGATGCCGGTCATGGCCCCTTGCTGGTCCACGCGGCGGTCGAGCGTGTCGAAGGCCCGGCTGAGGCCGACGCGGTCCTGGAGGCGGTCAAGAGTGATGCCGCGGAGTTCCATCGTGTCGGTCTTGCGCTCGGTCGCCGCCTTGCCGCCGACGAGCCGGAACGGGGCGTGGGCCATGCCGATGAAGCCGCCGTCGCCGGGGTTGCCCCAGCGGGACTCGCCGGTCGGGTACATCAGCGACAGGTGCGGCGGGATGGCCGCGTTGACCGGGCCTTGCACCTTGGACACCCACGCGCCCAGCGCCGGCCAGTAGCCCGGCTTGCGCGGGTCCAACTTCCGGCCAGTCATGCACTGGAAGGCGGAGTGGTCGCCGCTGGAGCCCACAATCGAGCGGATGACGGCGAACTTGTCCATCATCTTGGCCATGCGCGGGAAGTGCTCCCCGATGTCGAGGCCCGGCACGTTCGTCTTGATCGGGTTGAACTCGCCGCGGATGTCGGCCGGGGCGTCCGGCTTCAAGTCCCACATGTCCTGGTGCGGCGGGCCGCCGGGCAGGTAAATGTTGATGATCGCCTTGTGCGACGACCGCGCGCCGGCCAGCGACTCGGCCTTCAAGATGGTCGGCAACCCCAACGCCCCGCCGACCACGGCCCCGCCGATGGTGAGGAAGTCGCGGCGGGAGACGCCGTCGCAAAAGCCGCCGTTGCGGTGCGGGGAGCCG
>JAYUGD010000381.1:0-1890 GCA_043767785.1 Zavarzinella sp.
AATCACCCACACCGTCGTCCCCCAGAAAAACAGCACAAACGGCATCACAAAAAAGCACAGCCCTCCCATCTTCTTCACGATATTCTCCGCCGAGGGCGACCTTGCCGCGACCTTTGAAAATTTCGACACCACCCAGAGCACCGGCACCACGACCGCCAGCAGCACCGCCACGGGCGCGACGAACACAAACAGATGGGCCAGACCGTAACGGAGGATCATGGCGGAAAAAGCATCGTCCCGCATGTAGCCACGCGCCGCGCCCCGCCAAGCACAATCCCCCCGTTGCCGCTGCACGGTTGCGAAGGCTAAGGTCGCTGCGGCCAATTCGATTTGCTCATCCAGACTCCACACCCACCCATGAAGCCAAAGATCAACACCCTCATTTCCCGCCGCCGTTTCCTCGCTGCCGCCGGCGGATTTTCCACCGCTGCGTTCGTGGCGCTGACGACCGGCATCACCGCTCCGCACATTTTTGCCGGGGAGAAAAATGGCGCGCCACTCCCTGCCGGGCTGCGTGTTTTCACCTGCGGGCACAGCTTCCACGTCTGGGTGCCGGGCATCATGACCGACCTCGCCAAGAAGGCCGAGATCGCCGGCCACACGCAACTCGGCGTGTCGTCCATCGGCGGCTCGCGGGTCATCCAGCACTGGGACATCGCCGACGAGAAGAACAAGGCCAAGGACGCGCTCAAGACGGGCAAGGTGGACGTGCTGACGCTCTCGCCGATCTTCCTCCCCGACGACGGCATCGAGAAGTTCACCGACCTGGCGCGCGAACACAACAAGGACGTGCGCGTCTGCGTGCAGCCCATCTGGCTGCGCTGGGACGTGTACGAACCGACGACCAAGCGGCCGGAGAAGGTCGATCACAACGCGATCACGGCCGAGGAACTGCGCACGCGCCACGCGCCCCTGTTCAAAGCCATCGACGGGCACGTCCGCGGGCTGAACAAGAAGCAGGGCAAGACGGTGCTGTTCGTGGTGCCGGCCCCGCAAGCGGTGATCGCGCTGCGCGAGAAGATCATCGACGGGAAGGCACCGGGGCTGAAGTCGCAGGAGGACCTGTTCACCGACGCCCTCGGCCACGGAACGGCACCGCTGCAAGTGCTGGTCGCGTACTGCAACTACGCGGTGGTGTACCGGCGCAGCCCGGTCGGGTTGCCCGTGCCCAACGCGCTGAAGCCGGCGAAACTCGGCGACCAGGAGGAGAAGCTCAACCGCCTGCTGCAAGAACTGGCCTGGGACGCGGTGACGCAACACCCGCTGAGCGGCGTTCGCGTCGAACCGTAGCGGATGTTGCATACCGGCACACGGGCCGAACCCCGGCGCCCCGCGCGTGTCTTCTACCGAAGGAGGGCGGGACCGTGGAGTTCGAGGGCGAGTTCGAGACGCACGTCACCGTCCGCGCCGCGGAACCGGCCGACATCGACGCGCTGCGGGCGTGGGCCGACGGCCGGCGGCTCGCGTTCCACCACATCGTTCTCGATCGCGGCCGGACCCCGTCCCAGCCGATGGTCGGCCGGCGCGGGGGCGGGCGGCTGTCGGGCGAAACGGCCGCCGCCGCCGACCTGAGCCGCCGGCTGAGCGCCGCCGGGTTCACCGTCGCCCGCGTCAAGATCGAGGCCGCGCCGACGAACCGGGACGTGCCGGACTCGGACGCCGAGGCCGCGGGCCACCCCGGCCGCTACTTCGAGCACCACGTCAAACTGGCCCTCGACCCGGACGCGGACGTACCGGCCCTCGCCGCGCTGGCGGTCGAACACGCCGCGCACCTGTCCCGCAACGCCCGCCGCGTGCGCGGCGACGGGCGGCACGAGCGGTTCGTCACCCAGCGGTGCCACGGCGTCGGCCGGCGCGCCGCGCGCGCGCGCCTGGGTGCCCTCTTGGCCG
>JAYUGD010000382.1:0-1887 GCA_043767785.1 Zavarzinella sp.
TGCGAGCTTTGCCTCTTTGCGAGCTTTGCGTGAAACTCTTGTTTTGATTGCGAATTGGAATTTTAAATGCTCACGAAGATTACCGGAGTCTTGAACCGCGTGTTGGACGAGGAGGCTCGGCTCCAAGTCGGGCCGTTCGAGTATCAGGTGCTGATCCCCGAGTTCGTCCGCCGGCAGATTCAGACGCACACCGGCGAGAGCGTGACGTTCCACGTCCTCGAATACATCGAGGGGAACCAGAACTCGAACAAAATGGTCCCGCGCAAGATCGGGTTTTCGAGCGAACTGGAGTTGGACTTTTTCGAGCTGTTCTGCACCGTGGACAAGATCGGCGTGAAGAAGGCCCTCAAGGCGATGGGCCGGCCGATCCGCGAATTGGCCGGCGCGATCCAACGGCAGGACGTGAAGTGGCTGACCACCATGCCCGGCATCGGCAAGACGACGGCCGAGCAGATCGTGGCCACCCTCAAGACGAAAGTGACCAAGTACGCCCTCCTCGGGGAGCAGACGCCCGGCGACGGCACGCCCGCCGTGCCGGCCATTGACGCCACGATTTTCGAGGACTCCTACGTCGCCCTCATGGGCCTCGGCCTCTCCCCCGGCGACGCCCGAAACCGGCTCGACATCGTCTTCAAAGGCGGCCGGGAGTTCGCGGACGTGGGGGAAGTCATCAGCGAGGTTTTCCGCAAGAAGGACAAGTAACGCACCATGGCACGCACCCCCGTCATCTCCAACGGCGCCGTCGAAGACCCGAAGCGGGTGGACGCCGCCCTGCGCCCGAAACTCCTGAGTGAAGTGATCGGCCAGACCGACGTGGCCCGCCGGCTCGGCATTGCCGTCCGGGCCGCGAAGATGCTCAAGGAGCCGCTCGGGCACATCCTGTTCGACGGCCCCCCCGGCCTCGGCAAGACGACCTTCGCCACCGTGCTGCCCAACGAACTCGGCACGTCCATCCAGATGACCAGCGGCCCGGCCTTGTCCAAGCCGTCCGACCTATTGCCGTTCCTAACGAACTTGGAAGAGGGGTCGATCCTCTTCATCGACGAAATCCACCGCATGCCGCGCATCGTGGAGGAGTTCGTCTACTCGGCGATGGAAGACTTCCGCATCGACATCGTGCTGGGCGAGGGGCTGAACGCCCGGACCATCTCGATGAACCTGAAACGGTTCACGATGATCGGGGCCACCACGCGCAGCGGGATGCTGTCCGGCCCCATGCGCGACCGTTTCAAGATGCACGAACACTTGGAGTTTTACAACGTCGAGGAGTTGGCCCGGATCGTGACCATCAACGCCGCCAAGCTGAACACTCCCATCTCGGAGGAGGCGGCCGTGGAATTGGCCCGCCGCTGCCGCGGCACGCCCCGCATCGCCAACCGCCGCCTTTGGTGGGTTCGCAACTACGCGACCAGCGAGGGGGACGGCACGATCACGATGGACATCGCCCGCGCCGCCCTCGACATGGAGAACGTGGACAGCGCCGGCCTGGACAAGCAGGACCGCCGCTACTTGGAAACGCTGATCGACGTGTTCGGCGGCGGCCCCTCCGGCGTGGAAGCCATCGGCGCCACGATGAACCTGCCGAGCGACACCCTGAGCGACGAAGTGGAGCCGTTCCTCCTGCGGGAACAGTACGTGATTAGAACCCCGCGCGGCCGCATGGCGACGCCGAAGGCGTTCGAGTTGTTGGGGAAGGCGGTCCCGCGGTTGGTGGATCCGGGGCAGCCGGGGTTGTTTGAGTAAGGGGGTCGGCAAAAAAATACCGCCGCGAGGCGGTCGTGTTGGAGTTCCGCCTTCACAGTAGTTCCACTGAATTATGCCTTGTTTTCAAGGGTTTTTTGGAGGTCGGCGACGGAAGGCCAGGCGAGCGGATACTGCTGGCGGAGT
>JAYUGD010000383.1:0-1885 GCA_043767785.1 Zavarzinella sp.
GCGCCCCGTTGGGGCCAAAACAATTTTTTGTGGGCATGTGGTCCAGGGGCGGAAGCCGCCCCTGGCTATTTTCCCCCGCCCCGTTGGGGCGAAAACAAAAACCTCACCCGATGACCTCTTTCACCACGCGCCCGGCCACGTCAGTAAGCCGGAAGTCGCGGCCGGCGTGCTTGTACGTCAGTTTTTCGTGGTCCAGCCCCATCAGGTGCAGTAGGGTCGCGTGCAGGTCGTTCAAGTGGACTTTGTTCTCCGTGGCGTAGTAGCCGAAGTCGTCGGTGGCCCCCACGCTCGTACCGGCCTTCACGCCGGCCCCGGCCAGCCACATGCTGAAGGCGTGCGGGTTGTGGTCCCGGCCGTCCCGGCCGCCTTGGTCCGTCGGCGTCCGGCCGAACTCGCCGCCCCACCAGACGAGCGTGTCTTCCAGCAGGCCGCGCCGTTTCAGGTCGGTCAACAGCCCGGCGATGGGCTTATCCACTTCCTTCGCATTGTTGCCGTGCCCCTTCTTCAAGCCTTCGTGCTGGTCCCACTTGTACGAGTGCGTGCATTGAATGAAGCGCACGCCCTTCTCCGCGAACCGCCGGGCGAGCAGGCACTGCCGGCCGAAGTTGTCCGTCGGCTCCTCGTTGACGCCGTAGAGGGTCAGCGTCTCCTTCGTCTCGTCCTTGATGTCCATGAGGCCCGGAGCCTCGGCCTGCATCCGGTAAGCGAGTTCAAAAGAGTTGATGCGGCCTTCGAGGGCTTGGTCCGGCCCGCTCGCTCGGAGGTGGGCCGCGTTCATCTTCTGCACGAGGTCGAGTTGCATGCGCTGCAAGTCGGGGGGCGTCGTCGCGTTGGCGAGGTCGCGGAACGTGGCGTCCTTGCACTTGATGCCCGCGTGGCCGAGGGGCGTCCCCTGGAACGCGGCCGGCAGGAACGCGGCGGACCAGTTCTGCACGCCGCCGTGACTGAGCGTCGGGTTGATGGTGACGAAGCCGGGCAGGTTCTGGTTCTCCGTGCCGAGGCCGTAGGTGAGCCACGACCCGACGCTGGGCCGGACGAACGTGTCGCTGCCGGTGTGCAGTTGCAGCAGCGCGCCGCCGTGGGCCGAGTTGTCCGCGTGGATGGACTTGACGACGCACAAGTCGTCGGCCCGGTCGCGCACGTGCGGGAACAGGTCGCTGACCAACGTGCCGCACTTGCCGCCCGGCTTGAATTCCCACGGCGAGGCCAACAGGTTGCCGGTGGCCGCGAACTGCACGCGCGGCTTCGTGCCGGGGAACGGCTGTCCGTCCCGCTTCTTCAGTTCCGGCTTGAAGTCGAAGGTGTCCACCTGCGACGGCCCGCCGTGCATGAACAAGAAGATGACCCGCTTAGCCTTGGCCTTAAAGTGCGGCGCCCGCGCCGCCAACGGATTCGCCGCCGCGGCCGTCTCCCCCAGCAGCGAGGCGAGGGCCACGAGGCCGAACCCGGCCGCCGACGCGCGCAGCATGTCTCGCCGGGAAAAGACGGGCGCGGATCGGCGACACCAAGTCATTCAGTGGTCCCGGAAACGGGGGGCGGGATTGGTTTAGGATAGCAGACGGCGAAAAGAATGAAGAGAAGAACTTCACCACAGAGGACACAGCGAACACCGAGGAAAGACCGAGAAAGGCAGAGGAAATGCATTTATAAAAATGCCTTGTCTGCTCCTGTCTTTTCTCTGTGTCCTCTGTGGGGAAGTTCTTCCACCTTTTGTCTTTATCCGTGTTTGATCCGCGTCCACGGCCTGCGTGTACATCGGCCGGACGTGCGGCGGGGCGTCGTGGCGCTCATGCCCCATTCGTAGGCGGGGCGGGTGGTGATTGACAAGCGGCCCAAAGGCAACCTCACCCCCCGGCCCCCTCTCCGAAGCGGAGAGGGGGAGCAA
>JAYUGD010000384.1:0-5491 GCA_043767785.1 Zavarzinella sp.
CGGGCTACAGTCCGTCGCCCCTCCGGGGCTAAAACCTTGCCTTTGGTATTCAGCCCCGGATGGGGCGTCGGAATGTAGCCCGTGGGTAAGGCTTTGCGAACCCCGGGACTGCATCACGTTCATGACTCGCCAGGACCAGGGCGTAAGATGGTAAACGCTGATGTGATGTAAAATTCCGTTCTCAATCTCAGGTCACTGATGGACGAAATCGTTGCCGCCATCCGGGCGTTTGTCGGCGGCGACATGACGGCCCCGGCGTTCCGTGACCTCTTATACGCCAATGCGGCGTTCGAGCCTTATCTGAGCAACGATCCGCACCTCCGACCGGGAAACTACGTCGGGACGGGCGGTGTTTATCTGTACTTGCTCCAACTCGACTACGACGACCCGGCCGACGCGCTGAATGCCCAAGGCGCGTTGACCGACTTCATGGATCGCAACGGCATCGCCTACACTCGGACCAACCTGTACCAAGACATGCACAGGATGATCTTGGACGCTCAGCCCAAATGGTTGAACGTCGACACCAAGTATGTTCAAGAGCAAATGATGCCGGCCGCCGGCCAACGCCAAGGCGACGAGTTGCGCGAGTGGTTGCGGGCCGAGTTCCGACGCCGCTTCCGGTGCGTGTCGGCCCTTCCGAAATGGCTTCAAGCACCTGCGTGGCCTATCGGCCCGAACGGGCCGCTCGTATTTCTAGGCCAAGTAAAGGTAAGCGGCTACTTTCACGACGAGGCGAAAGTGTACGTGTTCCATGACGCCGGAACCGGAATGTGCGAGACTGTGACTCAGGTGATGTAAGGGGCTGCCGTCCAATACTGTCTCGCCAAGTTGGCGATCAAATCGGAACAGTCCCACCCAATCGTATGGGCAAACGGTCCTCGCCCACGGGGTCGGACCGTCGAAGACTCGGTCCTCCGGCTTATCGCGGCAGAGAGGTCACGGACCGCTTAAAAGCGGAACTCCAACAGGACCGCCTCCCGGCGGTATTGATAGACGGGCGGCTTCGGCTGTTCACCCCGCCCGCTCACGTTTCAGCAATTCGGCCTTGCGCGCGACGCCCCAGCGGTAGCCGGACAGGGACTCGTCCGTGCGGATGACGCGGTGGCACGGGATGACGACGGCCAGCGGGTTCGCGCCGCACGCCTGGGCGACGGCCCTGGCCGCGGTCGGGCGGCCGATGCGCTCGGCGATCTGCGTGTAGTTCACCGTCTCGCCGGCCGGGATTTGCCGCAGCGCCTCCCACACGCGGACCTGGAAGGCGGTCCCGCGGACGTCGAGCGGCCGGCCGAGGCCGCGGGCCGGCTTCTCGACGAGGGCGACGGCGTCGCTCACCCACGCGGCGAAGTCGCCGTCGCCGGGCGTGAGCGCCGCGCCGGGAAAGCGGCCGCGCAGGTCGCGGGTGAGGAACTCGGGGTCGTCCCCCAAAAGGATCGCGCACACGCCCGTTTCGGACGCGGCAACGAGGACGGAGCCGAGGGAGGATTGGCCGACGGCGAAGCGAATAGTGTTCATGCGAACAGTATAGCCCGCATGATGCGACATGAAAGCGAAAATGACCAAGCGAGCCGAGTGGCGTAAGCCGTCGGGTGTTGGGCCTGAGCGCATCACCCGGCGGCTTACGCCGCTCGGCTCATCAAATCTCTGATCGTTTACTCCACCGTCCACAGGTCGTCGTTGCGGAACAGCTTGGCCAAGTCGCCCTTGCCCTTCTTGGCGGTGCTCTCTTCGATCTGCTTGTCTTGCAGTTCGCCGTAGCTCGGCTTCGAGACGTTCCGCACCACGCCGAACGCCTCGGGGAAGGCCGGGCACATGAAGCGGCTGAGGAGGTAGGCCATCGTCGGGTTGTCGGCGTTCTCGTCGTGGACCACGATGTCGTCGAGGGCGCAGTCCTTGCCGATGGTCACCACTTCCGGGGACAGGCCGTTGAGGCGGATGCCCTTGTCGCGGTTCTTGCCGAAGACCATCGGCTTGCCGTGTTCGAGGAAGACCGCGTTGTCACTCTTCGTCGTCTTCTCCGTCACGTACTCGAAGACGCCGTCGTTGAAGATCTTGCAGTTCTGGTAGATCTCGACGAACGCCGACCCCTTGTGGGCGGCGGCGCGCTGCAACGTGGCCGTCAGGTGGGCCGGGTCGAGGTCCATCGTCCGGGCCACGAAAGTCGCCTCGGCGGCGATGGCCATGGACAGCGGGCGGATCGGCGAGTCGATCGAGCCTTGCGGGCTGGACTTCGTCTTCGTCCCGAGGCGGGACGTGGGGGAGAACTGCCCCTTGGTCAGCCCGTAAATTTCGTTGTTGAACAGCAGCACCTTGATGTCGATGTTGCGGCGCAGGGCGTGGATCAGGTGGTTGCCGCCGATGGAGAGGCCGTCCCCGTCCCCGGTGACGACCCACACCATCAGTTCGGGCCGGGCCAACTTCAGCCCGGTGGCGAAGGTCGGCGCCCGGCCGTGGATCGTGTGGAACCCGTAGGTGTTCATGTAGTACGGGAACCGGCTGGAGCAGCCGATGCCGGAGACGAAGGCCATCTTCTCGCGCGGGACGTTCAGCGTGGCGAGGACCTTCTTCATCATGGCGAGGATGGAGTAGTCCCCGCACCCCGGGCACCAGCGGATTTCCTGGTCGCTGGCGAAGTCTTGGGGCTTGAGGGTCGGGAGAGAGGTCGTGGCCATATTGAGTATGATTCGGTGAAAGAGTTTCGGGTTTTTACCTCACCCCCCGGCCCCCTCTCCGAAGCGGAGAGGGGGAGCAAGCGGGCGGGAGTCGTTGTTTATCGCTTCCAGTCTTCAACGGCTTGTCTGGTCCCCCCTCTCCGCCGCGGAGAGGGGGTTAGGGGGTGAGGTGGCCTTTCGCGGCCGCCGTTACGCCCCCAAAATCCCCTCGATCGCCTCTTCCAGTTCGCTCACGTAGAACGGGCGGCCCTGCACCTTGTTGAACCCCTCGGCGGGGATCAGGAACTGCGCCCGCAGCAGCAACAGCAGTTGGCCGCTGTTGAGTTCGGGGACGAGGAACTTCTTGAACTTCGTGAACACGTCGCCGGTGTTCTTCGGGAACGGGTTCAGGTAGCGGAAGTGGACTTGGCCGATCTTGCGGCCCTTCTTGCGGGCGCGCTGCACGGCCGTGGTGATGGAGCCGTAGGTGCCGCCCCAGCCGATCACCAGCAGGTCGCCCTCCTGGTCGCCTTCCACTTCGAGGTCGGGGATGGTGAGGGCGATGTTAGCCACCTTGCGGGCGCGGGTCTTCACCATGTGTTCGTGGTTGTGGCCGTCGTAGTTCACGTTGCCGGTGCCGTCCTGCTTCTCGATGCCGCCGATGCGGTGTTCGAGGCCGGGCGTGCCGGGGACGGCCCACGGCCGCACCAGGTTCTCGTTGCGCTTGTACGGCAGGAACGTGCCCGGCTCGCCGGCACCGTTCTCGTGCGTTTGGCCGTTGGTCGCCGCCGCGTTCGGGCCGGTCGGGTGGGTGATCGTGATCTTCGGCAGCTTGGCGATGTCCGGGATCGGCCACGGCTCGGCGCCGTTGGCGATGTACCCGTCCGACAGCACGAACACCGGCGTCATGAACTCCGTCGCGATGCGGATGGCCTCGAAGGCCATGTCGAAGCAGTCGCCGGGGGAGCGCGGGGCGACGACGGCCGCCGGGCACTCGCCGTTGCGGCCGAACATCACTTGCAGCAAGTCGGCCTGCTCGGTCTTGGTCGGCAGCCCGGTACTGGGGCCGCCGCGCTGCACGTCGATGATGACGAGCGGCAGTTCCGTCATCACGGCCAAGCCGATGGCCTCGGCCTTCAAACAGATGCCCGGCCCGCTGGTCCCGGTCACGCCGATGGCCCCGCCGTAGGCGGCCCCGATGGCGATGCCGACGGCCGCGATCTCGTCCTCGGCCTGCAGCGTCTTCACGCCGAAGTGCTTCATGTCCGTGAGCTGGTGCAGGATGTCCGAGGCCGGCGTGATTGGGTAGCCGGAGTACACCAGTTGCTTCTCGGCCAGTTGCGCGGCCGCCAAGAGGCCCATCGCCAACGCTTCATTCCCGGTGATCTTGCGGTACAGGCCCGGCTTCATCTTCGCCTTGGCGACGCGGTACTGCACCGGCATCACTTCGACGGTGTCGCCGTAGTTGTACCCGGCCTTGAGGGACCGCGTGTTCGCCTCCAGCACGTCGAGCTTCTTGGCGAACTTGTCCTTGATGTACTTCAGCGTGCCGTCCATCGGCCGCTCGAACATCCAGTACACGAGGCCGAGGGCGAAGAAGTTCTTGCACCGGTCCGCGTCCTTCGGCGTGAGGTTGCACTCCTTCACGGCCTCGCGGTTCAGCTTGTCGATCTGCACGCGGATGACGCGGTAGCCCTTGAGGGAGCCGTCTTCCAGCGGGTTGACGGCGTACTTGGCCTTCTTCAGGTCGTTCGGCCCGAACGAGTCCGCGTTGACGATCAGGATGCCGCCGGACTCCAAGTCACGCAGGTTGGTCTTCAGGGCGGCCGGGTTCATCACCACCAGGCAGTTGAGCGTATCGCCCGGCGTGTGGATCTCCGTGCTGGCGAAGTGGACTTGGAACCCGGACACGCCGGCCAGCGTCCCGGCGGGGGCGCGAATCTCGGCCGGGAAGTCCGGGAAAGTGGCGATGTCGTTGCCGAGGACGGCCGAGACGTTCGTGAACTGGGTCCCGGCGAGCTGCATGCCGTCCCCCGAGTCCCCGGCGAACCGAATCGTGACGGACTCGACTTCCTGGAATTTCCGACTCGCCGGGTCCGGCGTCGCGGTCACGGACATTGAGAGTTCCTTAAGTCAAACACCAATGGGAGGAGGGCGCGGGGGCGGGGACGCTCATTGTATGGGAGAACGGCCCGTCAAGCGCCCTCGGCCGCGGCGGGGTAGACCGACGAGTCCGGCGGCTGGCAGTACACGGCGGCGGGGTAGTGTTCCACGAGGTAGCGCACGATCCGCTTCGCGGACACGACGCCGACCGGCTTGCGGTCCTCATCGACCACGGGGATGTGCCGGTGCCCGCCGGCCCGCATTTGCTTGACGGCCGCCCGCACGGTGTCGCGCGGGCCGACCGTTTCCACGTCCGAAGTCATCACGTCGCCGACCGGGGTGGACAGCGGCTTGCCGACGGCCAGCACCCGGCCCATCAAGTCCCGCTCGGTGAAGAGGCCGGCCAGCGTGCCGTGGTCGCACACCAGCACGCACCCGACGCGCTCCCGGCGCATGAGGGCGACGGCGTCCCCGACGGTGCAGGCGCGGTCCACGACCCGCGGCGGCGCCGGGTCGAGCCGCATCACGGAGTCGGTGCGAAGGTTGCGGGCCAGTTCCATGAGACATTCCCACCGAGTCGGGCGGGGTAATTTTCCGCAGTCGGCGGGCGGATGGCAAGAGGGGGGTTAAGAAGTTTCGGGCGTGGGCGTGAGGGGAGAGTCGGAAGATGACACGGGGCGTTTGTTTTCGCCCCAACGGGGCGGGGGAGAATAGCCAGGGGCGGCTTCCGCCCCTGG
>JAYUGD010000385.1:0-14403 GCA_043767785.1 Zavarzinella sp.
CGCCGGCTTTTTCGCGGCCGCCGACGAGCAGGTTCAGCACTTCCTTGTCGCCGTTGAACCAGCGCCAGCGGTCCGGCTTGTCGAGGCCGTAGGGCTTCAGGTCGGCCGGCTTGTCGGCGACGATTTCCTCGGCCCGCAGGCGGGCGAGGGCGTCGAGCAGTTCCCGCAGGCCCTCGTCCTCGGCGTCGCCGTCGGCGGGCTGCTTCACCTTCCAGACGCCGCCGACCTTCTCGAACGTCGTGTCCTTGCCGTTGCGGGTGACGGTCGCCTTGTCGGCCGTCACGAAACTGGCGAGGTTGCGGTCGCGGAACTTGATCGGGTCGGCCAATAACTTCTTCGAGATGAACCCGGACAGCACGATCACCGTGCTGGCCCCGTAGGCCTGAGCGAAGCGCTCGCCATCGGGCTTCGCGGCGTCCACGGGCGCGCCGATCTTCAACGCCTTCTCGACGGTCTTGGCGCCCTTGCCGATCATCTCCAACTTGACGACGGCGGCCGGCTTGTCGAGGCCGAACTTGGGGAGGTCTTTGCCCTCGATGTCCGCGATGCGCTCGGCCCGCAGGTTGCCGAGGCGGTCGGCGAGTTCCTCGGCGTTCGACTGGTCGGCCGCCGCCTTCGCCGGCTTGGTGATGGCCCAGTTGGCCGCGTCCATCGTCAGTTCGAGGTCTTGGCCGTTCATTGTGCGGCGAATCGCCTGCAAGTCGATGGGGTCGAACTTAAACACGCCGCGGTCGGCCAGGTCGAGCTTGCCCTTGGTCAAGTCGCGGGCCGTCGTGACGGCCAAGATCGCCACGGCGTTGCCGCCGTCCACGCGCATGTAGCGGTCGTTCGGCGTCCCCTCGGCCACCTTGCCGATCTCGACGGTGTGCGTCTCCGTCCCCGCGGTGACTTTCAGCGTCACCGGCTTGGACGGGGCGTCGAGGCCGTACTTCGCCAGCGGCAGGTTGGGGCCGTAGTCGGCGAATTTCAGGGCGGTCAGGTTGGTCAGGTAGCGGACCAATTGCTCCACGGTCGGCTTGTCCACGGGGAACGCGGCCCCGGCCGGCTTCCAGTCTTGGCCCTGCTTTTCGAGCGTGATCGGGCCGTCCGGGCCGGCGAGTTCCAACTTGGTGACGGCCGCCGGGTTGACGCTCAAGAGCTTCTTGTTGAGCAAGTCCAACGCGGGGCGGTCGATGTCCGAGACGGTCTTGTCGCTCAGCACGAACACGGCCGGGTTCTTGTCCCCGCTCAGGCGGGCGTAGCGGCCGGGCTTGCCGTCGGCCGCCGGCTTGCCGATCAAGAGCGTCCGCGGCTTCGTGGTTTCCTTCGGCTCCTCGCCCGGCTTATCGACGACCCGCTCCGTGAGCGTGAAGTTCACTTGCAGGGCGGGGGCGTCCAGCCCGTACTCCGTGTAGGTCTTTGGCTCGTGCGCCTCGTACCGTTCGACTTTCACACTCGACAAGGCGGCGGCCATTGGCGTGACGGCCGCGCCGTCCACGGCGGCTTCGAAGGGGGCGGTGAGTTTCCACGCCCCGCCGACTTGCGTGAGCGTGTACGCCGTGTCCTTGCCGCGGATGACTTCGGCGACGGTCACGCCGTCGGGACTGCCGTTCCACAGTTGCGTCGGCAGCAGGCCGAGGGAGCCGCCGGCCAACGCTTCCGGCACGTCCTTCTTGATGGTGAACACGCTCGGCGACCCGTCGAGGCGGGCGTAATATTCGTCCTTGCCCTCGCGCTTCTTGCCGATGACCAACTGCCGCGGGGCCATCGGCTTCGGCCCGGCGAAGTTCAGCGTCACCGTGGCGGTCGGCTGGTCGAGGCCGAACGAGCCGGCCGAGGCGGTCAACAGGTTTTCGCCGAGCGCGCCCAGGAACGTGCGGATGGCCGCGATTTCCTTCTCGCTGGGCGGGTCGTACACGAACTCGGTGGCCTCCAGGGCGCCGAGGTCAGCCAGCGCCTTGCCGGCCTTGTCGTTGTCCGTCGCGGCCGCCACGGGTTCGGTGAGGGCGAACGTCTTCTTCACGCCGAGCACTTCTTGCAACGAAAACGTCTCCTTCGCCGCGGCGACGCGGATCGACTCGACGCGGTCGTCCCCGAGGTCGAAGAGCTTCAGGGCGCGGTACGCCCGCGGCTGCCGGTCAAGCGCGGCCCACGCGGCGTCGTCAACGACGTTAATGCGGTTCGGCGTCGCGGGGGACCACACCGCCAGCTTCTTCTTGCCGGCGTCGTGCTTGCCCACCAGCACTGTGCGAGCGGGGATTTTGGCCTTCTCGTCCGAAGACACTTCCACCGTCGTCGCCTGGTCCGGCGTCAGCCCGAGGACGCGCAGGTCGATGATCCCGAGCGAGCCGACGATGGCGTGCAGGGCGGGGCGGTCGATGATCTCGCCGCGCTTCGCGGCCAACTTGTCCAGCGGGTCGAGCAAGTCCGTGACTTGCTTCGTCTCGGCCAGCCCGGTGAATGGGGCGGCCAAGTCCCAGCGGTCCTTTCGGGCGGCGTCGGACTCGGCCTTCGGGTCGCCCTTAGTCTTGCGCAGTTGCAGCGTCTGGCCCGGCGAGCGGACCGTCACGGCCGTCACATGATCGCTGTCGAATCGGGCGACGGCGGGGTCGCGTACCTGCTCGTAAGCACGGCCGGCGACGGAGGGCATCGGGTCTTTGGGGTCCGGCGTTTTCGGCAGGAAGAACAGGTCGGCCAGCCGGTCGCCCTTGACCTCGAACACCAGCGGCGTGTCCGGCAATTTGGCGAAGTAAACCGGCTCTTCGATCACGGACGGCGGGCTGGGCGGCTGGCCGGGGAACATCGGCGGCGGGGCGGCCACCGTGCGCCGGTTCGTGCGGGAAACGTTGCCGATCAGGAGCGTCCGCGTCGTCCCGTTGGCCAGCGCGAGCGTGAGCGTCATCGGCGGGTATTTTAGGCCGGTGAGTTGCAGGAACGGCCCGCTGTGGGAATACACGTCCGCTTCCACCAAGCCGCCGGCGAAGCGGCTCGCGGCGTCCAACGGCGACGCCCCGAACCACGCCGGGGAAAAGCTCCCCAACGACACCAGCGGGTCGGGGTTGACGATGAACTGCTCCACCCACAGGTCGGGGATGGCCGTCAGGATGTTCTTTAATTTCGCCGGGTCCACGCGGTCGCTGACCGGCGAAACCAGCGTCCAACTTTCGGCGATGGCCGTCGCCGGCAAAATCGCGTCCCCGGTCGGTTTGTCGATCGGCGAGGCCGGCTTCGGCGTGGCGGCGGTGCGCTGGAGCGTGTAGCCCCCGTTCGGCCCTTGCACGGTGATGGCCGTGACGGCGTCCGTGACGAGGAACGTCGGCTGGGGGCTGGCATCCTTGGGGTTGTCGGCCAGCTTCACCCGCTCGGCTTCGGGGAAGACTTGCCGCTTGCGGTACGAGTCGAGCGGTCGCCGCAGGACGGCCAGCACGTCCTGGCCGACATTGTAGGCGTGGTCCTCGTCGTTCACGCGCACGAACGCCGGCGCCAAGAACGGGTTGGCGCCGGGGGCCGTTTGCGGTTGGCCGAACGTGAGGCGGTCGGCCTTTGGTGACCCGTCGGCCGCTTGGCTGACGACTTCCACCACGACGGGCGGCGGGGTGCTGTTCTCGGCCAAGCCCAAGTTTTCCAAGGTGGATCGCTGGCCGATCACTTCCGGCTGGAAGCGGGATTTCAAATCCGTGACCGCCCCGATCAACTCCGCGACTTCGTTTCGGCGCACGGGCCAGTTGCCGGGCAACTCCAGCGGCTGGCCGGGGCCGGCGGCCTTCAACTCCAAAGGAGTGCTGCCCGCGACGCGCACCGTGACCGCCGTGATGCGGTCGGCGCGCAGGCTTCCAAAGGCGGGCGTGGTTTCGGCGGTTGCTTCGACGGCCGGCTTCGTCGTCAGGCCCACGCGATTGGAGATCGCGTCCCGCTGCCACACCAGCGCGGCGAGAGCCGCGCCCAATACGAGGAGAAAGATGGTCGTGCGAAAATTCATGGCGGTCGTTCTTTATTGGGAGGGCGAGGCGTCAGCGGACGCGCCGGATCATCAACACCATCACGCCGACGTACAGGAAGACGGCCGGCAGGCCGACCAGCGGCCCCCACTGCCAGTAAAAGCGGTTGGACTCCGAAAGGTCCGTGCGCGGGTAACTCCACGCCGCGTCCGTGCGCGGCAGGCGGTCTTCCCGCTTCAGGAGCCAGTTGCAAGTGTGCAGAAGTAGTTGCTCGTGGGCCGGGCTGAGTTCCTCGCCGATGAAGACGCCGCCGCTGCCGATCACCGCGAGCCGGGCGGTCTTTGGCGACGACTGCGGGATCAGTTCCAGCGTGCGGCGGTCTTTTTCCAACAACGAAGCGGCCGTCACCAAGCCAGCCGTCAGCCCGCCGTCGAGCGAAAGCACGGCGGCGGCGGCCGTCCGATGACTCGGCACTTGGTCGCGGCTGTCGGCCCATTCCGGCGGGATCGGCGCTTCCAAGGCGACGCCGATGGGGAACGGCCCCCGGCGCTCCTCGTCGCGCGTCCCCTTCTTCGGGTCGTCAAACGGCGTCGCCTCGAATCGCGGCGGACTCATGACCACTTCCCGCGGGCCGACTTGCCGCATCTTGGGCAGCGGCGACTCTTCGTTCCACGCCGCCGCGGACGTTTGCAGAAAGTCCGGCGTCACGGCCAATTTGGCCGCCACCTCCGGGTTGACGTAAATCGGCCGCGGGTGCCGCAGACGAATTTCGAGCGACTGGCCGGCGCTGTCCGCGACGGCCTGCATCGCGCGGGCAATGGGGTTCGGAAGTTTGCCGGTCGCCGTCGGAGCGAAGCCGACGGGGGGAATCTCCGTCGCGGCGCCGCCGAGCAGGCTGCCGGTTTGGCGGGCGGCAAAGCCCTTGCTCTCGGTGTCGAACAGCACGGTCTGCCGGCCGAGTTCCAGGCCCACGTCCGCGAGCAGGCGCTCGAAGTCGTCCAGCGGCTCCGGACTGCCCGGACCTTGCGGGTCCACGTTCGGCCCGAGGCACGCGAGAACCGGCTTGCCGGCCGCCATGAACTCCTTCACGACGGCGACTTGGTCTTTGTTCAGCCGATAAATCGACGAGTTGATGTACTGCCGTTCCGCGTTGTTGATGAGCGTGTGCCGGGGGATGACGAGCAAGTCGCAGTCGGCCACCAGTCGCGTCAACTTGGCCTTCACGTCCGTCACGCGGCGGTCCTCGAAGGCCCGCTCCTTGCGCGTCAGTGCTTGGACTTTGGCCTCGGTCTCCCGACGGTCTTTTTCAAGTTCGGCCGTGCGCTCGGCGATGCGATTCAGGGCTTCGTCCACCACCCGCACTTGCCGTCCCCGAAATTCTTCGGTGACATCCTGCCTTAACCGGGACCGGAATCGCTTGTTCAGCTCCTCCAACGGGAGCGTCTTGAACATTTGCCGGAACGCGGTCGCCTGTTCCTCCTCCTCGCGGTACGTCCGCAAGTCGTCTTCGAGGTTGTCAAGTTCGGTCGCCAGCCGGTCGTACTCGGTCTCTTCCAAGTTGTAGGCGGCCGGCGTCGGCTCCTCGCGCGGCGGCCAGCGCATCAGCAGCACGTCCACGACATCGAAGCCGTGCCGTTCCAAGGAAGAGCGGACGCCGTGGGCCGAGAACTGCTCCCCGCCGGCCTCGCGGTGCCGGGTCGAGAGGAGTTCGTGAATCGTCATCAACGCGACCTTAGGCTTCTTCTCCTGAATGGCGATGACCCGTTTGGCGAACGCATCGACGCCTTGCGGCCGCAGCACGAGGTTGCCGTGGTCTTTGCCGCCGGACTCCTTGGAGGCGGTCTTGTCGAGCTGGAAGAACTCGTTGAAGCTCATCCGGGGAATGTTGCCCTCAAAGGCGAAGACTCGTTCACCGTCATGTTCCCCGTTCATCTGACCGCCACCGTAAACCAATATTGTCCTACCTTCAGGGTCTACATAGGGAGCGGTTAATACTCGGCGGCCATCCGCTGTCCGGTGGGCTGCTTCGTTGTAATCCAGCGTTTCGACGCGGTCGTCCGCGTAGAAGAAGATGCTGTTTTCCGGGGCGGCGGCGATGGCTTCCTTCAAGCCGGGGCGCGTCTTCGTCTCTTCTTTCAGCAGCTTGTCGTAGCCGATGGCTTCCACGTCCAGCGAGACGACGCGGAACTGCGGGCCGATTTCGCGGAACTGATCGACCAAGTCGCGGACCTTCTCGACCACCTTGCGTTCGGCGGCGTAGTCGTAGATGTCCGGCTTCACCGAGAGTTGGCCGAAGGTCTTGTGCTGTTGCAGCACGACGATCGTGGTGCGGCCCTTGAGGTTCTTCAACTCGTCCGTGACGGCCTTTGAGAGCGTGAACTCGCCGGCGCGGGTCAAGTCCCAGCGCTTGGGATACTGGAAGGCCAAGTAGTTGATGGCGACGAGGATGCCGACGGCCAGCACCGTTTGCACGGCGGCGTTGAACCCCGTGGCCGAGCGGCGGCCGGAGCCGAACAGGCCGGCCAACAACTCTGACGCGACCACCAACAGGGCGGCCGCCGCGCCGAGGAACAACAGGTAGGCGCCGATCTGCGGCGTCTGGCCCATCGCCCCGTGGCTGGCGGCTTCGATTGTCGCCATTTTCCAGTCGGGCAGGCGCGGGCCGAGCAGCAACGCGCCGACGCCGGCGGCGAACACGCCCGTCAGCCCGAGCAGGCGCGCCCCGAACCGCAGGCGAGTGCCCCATCCCAAGTGTTGTCGTGCGTCAACGTTCATCGTCGGCTACCGTGGGGTTCAACAAGCGAAGCATCTCACGCGGGCCAAACTCAGCGCCAGCGGCGGCTTTCCACGCTGCGGACCGTCAGGAACAGGAACAGGACCGTGGCCGTCACGTACAGCATCATGTGGCGGGTGTCCAACACCCCGCGGGTGAAGTCGCGGGCGAAGTGCAGCGGGACCGTGAAGTAGGAGATCGCCCGGTAGGCGTCCCCCGAGGCGTCGAGAAACGGGAACAACAGCACCCCGACGATGAACGGCAGGCCCAACGCCAGGGACACGATGGCGGCCACCATTTGACTCTTCACCAAACTGCTCACGAACAAGCCCAGCGCCAAGAACATTCCACCGGCCAGCAACACGCCGATGTAGGAAGTCAACACCGGGTACGGGTCGATCCCCGCCGCGAAACTCGCCAAGTGCGCGGCGTCGTAGCGGTAGTGCAAATAGCCGCCGAGGACCGCGAGCAATGTTCCGACGGCCAGCAGCAAGAACCCGCGGCCGAGCCAGCCGATGGGCAGGGCCGCCAAGCCCAAGACGACGAGGGCCAACCCCAGCACGAACGGCACACTGTACAGCGTCCATGCGGACAGGTCCCACGACACCGTCAGGTCCATCACGATGGGCAAGTACGCCAGCGTCGGCAGCCACATGAACAGGTAGAAGCCGTAGCAGGCGACGTACTTGGCGAACACCAGTTGCCAGTCCCGCACGGGACTCGTCATCAGCATTTCCAGCGTGCCGGTGCCGCGTTCCTCGGCGAAGAGCCGCATCGTCAGCAGCGGCGGGATGAACAGGAACACCAGCCAGAAGCGGTCTTCCCCGAGCATCAGCGACATCGGGTACTCGACGCCGCGCGGGCCGTCGCCGGTGAGCAGGCCGACCGTCAGGTAAAACAGGCTGCCCGTCACCAACAGGAAGACGGTCAGCACCACATACGCGATGGGCGAGAGGAAGTACGCGGTGAACTCGCGCTTGACGAGGCTGATGGTCGGTCGCATGGCGGCGGGGTCTCAGAAGAGGTTGATCTTGTCGTCCGGCGGCGCCGCGGCGTGGTGGGCGAGGTCTTCGGTCAGTCCCGTGATTTTCAGGAACACTTCTTCGAGCGTGTCGGCCCGGTGGACGGCCCGCACGCCTTCCAAGGTTCCCTGGGCGGCGACTTGCCCTTGATAGATGATGATGACCGAGTCGCAGGTCATCTCCACTTCCGGCAGGATGTGCGTGGAGAGCAAAACCGTGTGGTCGGCCCCGAGTTCCTTGATGAGCCGTCGCGTCTCGCGGATTTGGGTGGGGTCGAGGCCCACGGTCGGCTCGTCCAGAATCAGGACAGCCGGGTTGGCGAGCAGGGCGTCCGCGAGGCCGACCCGTTGGCGGTAGCCCTTGGACAGCGTGCCGATCAGTTGCCGGCGCACGTCCCGCAGCCAACAGCGGTCCATCACGAAGCCGGTGCGCCGTAACGTGTCCTTGCGGGTCATCCCCTTGAGGCCGCCGCGGAAGTGCAGGTATTCCTCGACCCGCATTTCGGAGTAGAGCGGGCAACTTTCCGGCAGGTAGCCGACGCGGCGGCGGGCAGCGATGGGGTCCCAAAACACGTCTTTGCCGTCGATGGACGCCCGGCCGGACGTGGGGGTGATGTAGCCGGTGAGCATGCGCATCGTCGTGGACTTGCCGGCCCCGTTCGGGCCGAGGAAGCCGACCACTTGGCCGCGGGCCACGTCGAAGGACACGTCGCGGACCGCCGCGTAATCGCCGTAGTATTTGGTCAGGTGTTCGACGTGGATCATGTCAGCGCGTCTCGTCTTGGTGCGAGGGTTTCAATAGGCGGTAAACACCGTGGCGGCAAGCACCTAGCGGCCGATCAGTGGCCGTTGTTACGCCGGCCGCGCACCGAATGGGGGAACAACTGCTCCTGATTCAGCGTCCCCGCCGCGTCGAACGGCATCGGGACGGCGGCCGGCGAAATCGCCAAATCCGCGTGCTTCCGGGCCGCTTCCAAGAGGGCCGGCGACACCCACATGTCAACCACTTCGAGCGTGTTGGGGATCACGACCATTTTCAGCTTCTCGGGGATCGGCTGCCAGCAGGTCTGGATCGCCATCTGGATTGTTTCCAAATCCGTCTCGAAGGCGAAGGGGATTTGCGACCGCCGCAGGAAGCAGGCCGTCAGGTTGTTCATGCGGAACGGGACCGGGTCGATGGCTTTGACGAGGCGGTTGGTGGTCAGGTCGGCGATGCCGCAGCCGGTGGCGTTGCCGTGGCTTTCGGGGGACACGTCCAAAACGACCATCCGCGTCACCTTCGGCCGGTTGGTCTCCAGTTCCGGGGCGGCCTCGATCAGCAGCCGGCCGACGACGTTCGGGTCGATGCCGGCCCCCGAGTAGTTCTTGCCGAGTTCCCCGATGATGAGCACGTCGATTTCCTCGAAGGGCAGTTTGCCCATCATGGCGCGGGCCCGCTCCAGCAGGCCCGGTTCGACGGCCATCAACTCGTCGCGGTCCACGACTTGAAGGTGGGCCGTCTCCTCGTTGGCGTTCTCCAAAATGCCGAGGCCGCCGAGGAAGTTGGTCTTCTCGATGATGACCTTCATCGACTCGGGGAGCATTTGCTGCAAGCCCTTCCAACCCCAGCGGTGGTGCTGGTTGGCGCCGTCGCGCTTGCCGAGGCCGATGACGCACATCTTGGCGATGCCGGACTCGAACGGCCCGCGGTAATCCGTGTGCGGTTTGATGCGCGAGACCGTCACCACGCCGTCGGCCGCCACCGCGTTGCGGTCCCACCACACCGGGTCGCCCCACGAGTTCACGCCAATCTGCTGCGTGTCCATCTCCGTTTTCACCGGCACGCCGAGATAGTCTTCGTGGATGCCGTAACCGGCGAGCAGCTCCCGCTGCCCTTCCGGCGTCGCCCCGCCGTGCGACCCCATCGCCGCGACGATGAACGGCTTCGTGCCGAGTTCCAGGAACGCCTCCACGGTCGCCTTGGCGATCTTGTCAATGTGCCGAATGCCGCGTGACCCGCAGCCGATGGCGATGCGGTCCCCCTTTTTGACCCGCGTGGCGACCTTCGACGCCAGCCACTGCTTGCGGACTTCGCCCGGCACGTCCGTGATCGTGGGTTGCGGGGCGGTCTGCCGGACGTGATGGAGGACGGGGAGTGTCATGGCTTGATCCAGTGGTCAGCGAATGCGGGCCAGCGCCTCGCTCATGGCTTGCTGTAGGTTTTACTGACCACCGCCCACTGTCCACCGACCACTTTCCCAAAGTCCCCTTTTCGTTTTCGTAAGGTGGCGGTATACGCCCTCTTGTTGTCGCCGAGGAAGTCGGCCGACAACGATTGAAACAACGGATCTCGGGCATCGCGGGACTACTCGTCAGGAATGGTCTCGCGGTGCCCAGTGTGTCTCGGGAAGGGTTGGGGGGAACTGCCGTCGGGCGCGCGAAAGCCGCCCGGCGGTTGTTTTGTTTCCGGCCCTCTTCAAAGCATTAAACCCTACGGGTGCCGATGATAGTCTTCGGACGGATTAATGGGTGGGTTCGATTTTCCCTTCCTCTGCCAGTTTCAGAACAAGCTGTGTTGCAGGATAGCTGAAATGTTGGTGGACACACTTCTTCTGGGCGTGCTTCTTGGCCCACGTAAACACCTGTTTGACCCAAAGTTGGAACCACTTAGGCTTCGGATGCAGGGCATTGTCTGTGGAGACATCGAGATAGGCGGCGAGGTTGGATTTGCCAAGTTGATTGCCGATTCTGAAGCGCGGGCGAGTATATGCGATGAGACACGCATCCATTAAATCGAAGCCAAAGAACTGTTCCTGATCCATACTCTTGATGAGTTCCTCGCCTGAATGTTGGCCTAATCCAAGTTTAAGCAGATTAGGATTGTGTTCAGCCAAGTAAGACCGGAGTGGCGAGGGTGCCGCCTCCACCTTCGTTCTGACCCAGTGATTCGGATAGGCCACAACAGTCCCCGTGGTGTCGAGAAAGTCGAGAAATTCAGCTTCTTCTTCCGGCATTAGCCAGTATCCAAAAACAGCCCTCCTCATGCGTTTCTCCTCTCGTCCAGTCGCACTCAATGTAATAGTTTCGGGCCGTTACCGCTGAGGGTTAGACCTCCACGAACAACTCCCCGCCCGCCACCGTCACCACAAACGTCCGTAGCCCACACGTCGCCGGCGGATTTTGGTGCGCCCCGGTCTTCAAATTGAATCTGGCCCCGTGCAGTGGGCAGACAATCTCCCCATTGATGACGGCGCCATCGTCCAACGGCACATCTCGGTGCGGGCAGCGGTTCTCCACAGCGCACCATGTGTGATCCACGTAGAACACCGCGATTGCCAAGTCCCCCGAAACGACGCCGGTCCCCTGATCGCGGCTCAACGTGTCCAAATCACCGATTTTCAACAGGGCCATTTCTGCACTCTCAGGGTCGGCGTCCGCAATTGTTACATTTACACCGGGCACAATTTACAAACCCAATCGTCCGAAAAATCGTGATCGGCGGGGGGTGAAATCGCAACTGCCATCGCACGGGCATCTTGCGAACAATCCCGTGCGTCGGGCCGTCGCTTTGGCACGGCCCGTGCATTATGGGTTATTCGTTCTCAAACCTTCCCCCAAGGAATGGGAATGGCCGACCGCGAGTCTCCCCCGACGAGCGATCCGGCCGACGGAATGCGGCCCATTTCGGCACGGCTCCCCCGCCACGCCGAACAACCTCCCCCGGTTGTGGGCCGTGAAACCCTTCAAAACCCCTTTCCAAACTCCCCTGTCGAACGGCCGTCGATCTCCCCAGATCGGCGGCCTCTTTTTTTCTTCCCGATAATTCCAACCGCCCGGCGAATAACCCCGCGTGCCGAGTCGTCCCGGTGGTATAATTCCGGGGACGGCCGCACCCCTTGGATGTCACTCGCGTGAACCGACCCCTTGGCCATTCCAAATCCCTTCTGTTAGGCGTGTTCGTGCTCGGCACCTTGGCCCTCGCGGTCTGGGGCCTATTCCGCGTCGCGGAACGCTCGAACCGCTTCCGCGACGGCGAAACCCTCCGCGTGGTCGTGGCCGACGCCGCCGACGTGGAAGTGGGCACGCCCGTGCGCATCCGAGGGGTGGAGGCCGGCCGCGTGACCGCCGTGAACTATGCGGACGACGGCGTGCAACTCGACCTGCAAATCGACGCGAAGTACCGCCCGTTCCTCTACGCCGACGCGACCGCGATGGTGAAATCCAAAGGCTTGTTCGGTTCGAGCGTTGTGGACGTGGCCCCCGGCAAGCCGGCGGCCGGCCCGCTGGCGTCGCCCGTCCTCGCCGCCCGCGAGACGCCGGACTTGGCCGAAGTGACCGTGAAGTTGAACTCCATCGCCGGCCGCGTGGACGGCTTGCTGGCCGACATCGACCAGGGGAAGGGCACGCTGCCGAAACTCCTGAAAGACGACGCGGTGTACAACGACCTGAAGGCCATCTCTGCCGACACGCGGAAACTGGTGAAGAATTTGGACGAGTCCGTGACCGCCATGCGGTCGGACGCCAAGACGACGATGGCCAAGATCGACAAGAGCGTGGACGCGGTGAACGGCGAAGTCGCCGGGCTGAAGACCTTCGTGCGGTCCGGCCAGGAGGCAGTCACGTCCATCAAGCAAGACGCGGACGCCATCAAGTCGATGCCGATCGTCCGCAGTTACGTGGAGGACCCGGTCTCCATCCTGCTGCGGCCCGACTGCGACCGCGACCGCGTGGTCTATCCGACCGCCGCGTTGTTCGAGCCGGGAACATCAACCCTGACGCCCGACGGTCGGGCCAAACTCGACGAGACGGCCGGCTGGCTGCGGGGCTTAAAGCCGAAGAACTCGGAGATCGTCGTCGCGGTGTTCGAGGACGAAAAATCCAAGGACGTGACGACCGCGGGGGCGAAGGAACTCACCAAAAAGCAGGCCGAGACGGTGGTCGAACACCTGCGCAACGGCAACGTCCATAAGATGGGTACATTCTCCAGCCGCAAGGTCACGGCCATCGGGCAGGGCTTCGCCCCGTCCCCCGTCGTGGAAAAGGTCAACTTGGTCCCCGCCCGCGTGGAAGTGATCCTGTTCGTGCCCCGCTCGTGACGGCTGAGGTCAATGGTCGAGATGATGGCAGATCAACCCGCCCCGCCGCCGGCCCGCGTCCTTGTTCTGTACCATTATTGCCGGATGCAACTCCCGGCCGTCGTCCTCACGCTGCCGCGCTTCCAATACCATCTCGACCGTTGCCATCGATTGTTCGCCGCCAAGAGCGAAACGCCGGTGACGTGGGCCGCGTACCTCGACACGCTGTACGCCGTGGACTGGTACATGTGCTGCGGCTGCTTGGAGAACGACGGCAAAGCGTGGGAGAGCCTGTTCGCCACCCGCACCGGCTGCAGTGACAACTTGCTGATCGACGCCCTGCGGGCACGGGCGATGCGGCTCTACCCGCGAGACGAAGAAAAGCAGGAAGGCGCCGTCACCGAGTTCTGGTCTCACCTGATCGTCACGGACCACCCCGGCTCGATTCCCATCATGGCCCGCTACGACGGCCAACGCCCGCTGGCCCCGTGGATGGTCCGCGTCTTCCAGAATTGGCACGTCTCCAAGTTGCGCTCCCGCTCCGGCGTGCAAACCCTGCCGGAAGACGACATCGCCCTGCCGCTCCCCGAGAAGACGGACACGCGCTGGCACGACTCCTTCTGCGCCGCCGCCCGCGACTGGCTGGAAACCCTGTCGGACGAAGAAGTGCTGCTGCTCGGCCTGCGCTGGCGGTACCGCCTGAGTCAGCGCGAGATTTCCCACTTGTTCAAGAAGCACGAAGGGACCATCTCCCGCCAACAGGACAAACTCCGCGACCGCTGCCTCGGCGTCATCGGCGACCGCCTGACCTCCGAAGGCTGGACCGGCGACGACTTGGAGAGTTTCATCCTCACCGAACTCGGCTCCCTGCTCGTGGACGAGCCGCGATTGTCGGCGGACCAACTCACAGTGCTGCTGGCGAGACGCGGGATGAGCGTCGGGGCGGCGTAAAAGTGACCGAGCGAAGCGAGGCAGGCGAGCCAGTAGCGTTAGCGCCTGGAGGAGCCGCACGCACGCAACCGCAAAAGGGCGAGTCTTCGAAGCCCGACCCCTTGGGCGAGAGCCGTCACCCGTGAGCGAATCTCGAAGACTCGATTCGCGGCGTCTTTACTCGGGAAGTTCCTCCAGAGCGCTAACGCTTCTGGCTCGCCTTCCTCGCGGCGCTCGATTATTTACACACGAACTTCCCGCGAATCTCACCCACTTTTGTTTGGACATTTCCCGGCCGATCGGTTGAAATCAAAGTTCAGGTACGGCGTCTTGTCCAGATAACGGTCCCATCTTTCGACGGTCTGCACGGAGTTACCCCATGACGATTTCCCTGAAACAGGCGGCGTCCGGCCTCGGATTACTCGGCCTCTTCACGGCCCTGCTCGCGTGGCAGCCGCTGCCGCCGCGAGAAGCGCACGCCGCCCCGGCCGTCGCGTCCCCCCTCGACCGCGTCTCCCCCGATTCGGCGGTGTTGATCCACGGGCGGGCCGCCGTCTTGTGGGACCACCCGCTCGTCAAGGAGTTGCGGAAGCAGTTCGTCAAGCCGCTGGAAGAAGCGCTCAAAAACGTGGAGAAGGAAACCGGGCTGACGCCGGACCAACTCGACACGGTGACGTTCAGCTTCCCGAAGATGCCGCAGGGGCCGGG
>JAYUGD010000386.1:0-5477 GCA_043767785.1 Zavarzinella sp.
GCCCGACGTGTCTTATTTCGAAGAAGACACGTCGGGCTGACGCCTCGACGCTCGCCGGGCACTGATTAATGCGTGATGCGTCGAATGAGTCTTGGCCCGCTCCACTCCGAAGCGTCGCGTCGCGGCTAAACGGCCGCGGGGAGCGGGGGCGAAAACGAAAAATGCCGCCCGGCCCGGTCCCGCCCGAATCCCTTCGGGTCAGAATCAGGCCGGACGGCGTGGTCCGGCGATCAATGAGTGCCCGCGG
Source organism: Zavarzinella sp. (assembly GCA_043767785.1). Lineage (GTDB taxonomy): Bacteria > Planctomycetota > Planctomycetia > Gemmatales > Gemmataceae > Zavarzinella. Next base: position 248 of record JAYUGD010000386.1, read on the forward strand.
GGCCGCGGTTACATGTCGTCCCGCTTGGCGTCGGCCAGCGTGCGGATGCGCTCCGCGAGCAGGGCGACGTCGAACGGCTTCTTGAACACTTCGCTAAAGCCGTACTCCGTCAATTTCTCGGGAGCCGGTTCGTCCTCGCCGGCGAGGCCGACGATCATCGTCGATTCGTAGGCCGCGTTCTTGCGCAGGTTGGACGTGATTTGGATCGCCTCGCTGCGGCCCAGGGCCAAGTCGATGACGATGGTGTCCGGGTGGAAGCTCTCGGCCATGATGCCGGCCTCGAACCCGCTCTGGGCGATCTCGTACTTGTAGTCGTCCGACTCCGGGAGGATTTCCCGGATGCGGTCGATGAACAGCTTCTCCGCGCCGATGACGAGGAGCTTGTGCCATTCTTCTTCTTCCAGCTCCCCGAGCGGCATGCCGTGTTCCTTCAGGAACCGGATGAGCTGCTCGCGGGGGATTCGGCGGTCTTGGCTGCCCGGGATGCGATACCCGCGGAGCCGGCCGCTGTCGAACCACTTGGACACGGTGCGGGGCGCGACTTTGCAAATCTTCGCGACCTGGCCGGTGGTGAACACTTTCTTCATTTGGCAGGCACTCCAGATTTCTTCCACGTCGCCTCGCCGTGCCGCCGAACCTCCGCCGGAAGGTCCGCCGCACCGCCGGCATCGGGGGGACGCGGGTCGCGGAGCCACGGGGCCGCGGTCACGTCCGCCCGGCCCGGAAGGCCAAGGCTTATTGTCGGTTGGGACGGTTTCGACGCCTCGGGCGGGGGCCCGGGGAGTCGGGGGGGTACGACCCGTCCCACGAATTCCTTTTCTGCTCTCGACGACACTTTTCTTCGGCCGGGCCGGTCCCGCAAGATGAGTCAAAGACGCCAACTTGGGAGACCGTACCAGCGAAGGGCCGTGGGGCCGGTCACAGGGTTTCCGCGAGTCGCACGTTCAAGGTCTTCCTTGACCCTTTGAACGCCCAACCGCGTCAACCAATGATTAAGTCGTTCGCGGAACCGTCGGTCCTTGACGGAAGGGCGGAGAAAGTGATGCCATTCGCAGGACCGGCCGGTCGGTTGAAACGATTGTGCCGGGCCTGCGGGCCTCGCCGCCCGGCCGCATTCTAGCCGGCCCGGCAACACAATTTTGGGTGACGAGAAAATGGGGGACCGGCGCGCGACCGGGCGGGCGTTCGCGGCGGGGAAAGTGGCAACCGCTTGGGGGGTTTGGGCAAGAATCGGTCAGGCGGCGAGTGGCTTGCGGAAGAACACCATGTCGTCCCCGGCCGCGTAATAGTCGCGGATTTGCCCGGTGATCTCGTACCCGAGGGTGAGGTAGAACTTCCGCGTCGGCTCGTAGCTCGGCAGGGAGGACGTTTCCAGGAACATGATTCGGCCGCCGGCGGTCACGGCGTCCTCCTCCATGAAGGCCATCAACTTCTTGCCGATCCCGCGGCCGTGCCGGTCGGGCCGGACGACGATCCACCAGAGCATCCACGAGCGGTCCGTCATCGGCTCCGCGGCGTGGTACTCGAAGCCGAGGAGTTCGCCGTCTTCCTCGACCACGAAACAGCGGTCCCCGGCGTCGCGGTTGTACTCATGAAAGCTGTCCAGCACCTCGCGCAGCGTGTCCACCTCCATCGGCTTGAAGACGCCGGTGGCGGCGGTCATGGCCAAGAGCGCTTCAGTGTCGTCAGGATGGGCCGGGCGGATCATTGTGGTTTCAGGGCATCAGGAAGGCTCCGTTTCGTTCTATGGCGGGCGACTCGGCATCCAAGTCGAACTGATGCAGATGTCCGGAGTGTCGGCTCCGCCGCCGGCCATATCATCACTCCCAACGTGTCCCCGCCGAGTACGCACCGATGAAAGCCGCGTTTCTTGAAGTCACCGGAGCGCCGGGCGTCATTCAGTACGGCGACCTGCCCACCCCCGCGCCCGGCCCGAACGAGGTCCGCGTGAAGGTGGCGGCCGTCAGCGTCAACCCGATCGACACGTACATTCGCGGCGGGGCGGTGCCGATGGCCTTGCCGAAGCCGTTCATCCCCGGCTGCGACTTCGCCGGGACCGTGGACGCGGTCGGGTCGGCCGTCGTCCATTTCAACGTCGGCGACCGCGTGTGGGGGTCGAACCAAGGCTTGCTCGGCCGCCAAGGAACCTTCGCGGAATACGTCTGTCCGCACGAAGATTTCGTGTACCCTGCCCCGGCCGGCGTTTCGGACGAAGCATTGGCGGCCGTGGCGCTTGTCGGCATCACGGCTCACCTCGGCCTTTTCATGGCGGCGAAGACGCAAGCCGGCGAGTTCGTGTTCGTGAACGGCGGGACCGGCGGCGTCGGCTCGATGGTCGTGCAAATGGCCAAGGCCGTCGGGGCCACGGTCATCACCACCGTCGGGTCCGCGGAGAAGGCGGCGCAGGCGAAGACCCACGGGGCCGACCACGTTATCAACTACAAGACCGATGACGTAGCTGCCAAAATAAAGGCCGCGACCGGCGGGGCCGGGCTGCACGTCTACTACGAGACGCTGCGCGAGCCAGACTACGACAAGATCGTGGACGTCATGCGGCCCCGCGGTCGAATCGTCGTGATGGCCGGCCGCACCGCCCGCCCCCCCTTCCCGCACGGGCCGTTCTATGTGAAGGGGCTGACGCTCTCCGGGTTCGCGATGTTCAACATGCCGCCCGACGAGCAGCGCAATTGCGCCGCCGACATCGGCCAGTGGCTGGCCGCCGGCAAAATCAAGGCGAACATCTGCAAGCGCATGAAGATCAGCGAGGCGGCGCAGGCCCACCAGCTTCAGGAAGACAACACCGTGAAGGGGAGCGGGGCCTTGAGCGGGAAAATCGTGCTGACGCCGGGGTGATTCGTAGGCTAACTTCCCCCGATCCACTCACAAGGGCAGGTATATTCTCATGCGCGTTTTGATCACCGGCGGGTACGGCTTCATCGGGGCGTGGATCATCCGCAACCTGTTCGCGGGCGGCCATCAGGTCTGGGTGTACGACCTGAAGGAAGACCCGCGACGGCTCCGGGCGATCATGCCCGAGGCCGACGTGAAACGAGTGACTTTCGTGCCGGGGGACGTGATCAATCAGCCCGTGTTCCAGAAGGCGCTGACCGACCACCAGATCACCCACGTGATTCACTTGGCCGGGTTGCAAGTGCCGACGTGCCGGGCCAACCCGGTCCTCGGGGCGACGGTCAACGTGGTCGGGACGCTGTCCGTCTTCGAGGCGGTCCGCACGCTGGGCGACCAGATTAAGCGGCTGCTCTACGCCAGCACGGCCGCCGTGTTCGGGCCGCCGGAGAAGTACCTCGCCGGCCCGCTCGCGGACGACGTGAAACTGTTCCCGGCCACGCACTACGGGCACTTCAAGGTGTGCAACGAGGGCAACGCGGCCGTCTACTTCCAAGACTTCGGCCTGTCCAGCATCGGCCTGCGGCCGTGGACGGTGTACGGCGTCGGCCGCGACCTGGGCATGACGAGCGAGCCGACGAAGGCCATCAAGTCCGTGGCCCTCGGCCGCAAGTACCACATCTCCTACGGCGGGCTGCAAGACCTGCAATTCGTGGACGACGTGGCCAAGGCGTTCACGCGGTGTTTGGAGGCCCCCTACGCCGGGGCGAAGAGTTACAACCTGCGCGGGGCCGTCGTGGACATCCAGACGTTCCACGCCGCCCTGTGCAATGTGGAAGCGAGCGCGAAGCAACTCGTCACGCACGGCGACCGGCAACTGACCATCGCCTACGACTTGGACGACGCGGCGTTGCAACGCGACTTGGGGCCGTTCCCGGTGACGCCGTTGGAAGACGGCATCCGGCAGACGTTGGAAATGTTCCGGCAATTGGCGAAGGAAGGCCGCCTGGACGCGAGCGACTTGGACGCCGCGCCGACGCCCCCGGCGGCGATTCAGCGGGACGAGCCGTAAGGGCTAATGATCGGCTGGGAGGAGTGAATTGGCACGACTGGCGGCAGCGGTCGCAGGCCCGCCTTGGCACCATGGGCGGGCGTCTGTTGTGCCACCTTCACATGCGATTCGACTTGGGCATCACCCGTCACTTCAGCCGTGATGTCCAAGCCGAAGCCGGCCAGCCACCAGAAGACCGCGATGGCCGCGGGGAACCGGAATTCGCCGGAGAGACGCATGACTTGTTCATCGGCTCTCGGCGGCGGTCAATTCAGCAAAATCGGCACAGCCGTTACGCCAAGACTTCCTTCACCACGTTACCCTTCACGTCCGTCAACCGGAAGTCGCGACCGCTGAAGCGGAACGTCAGCTTTTCGTGGTCCAGCCCGAGCAGGTGCAGGATCGTGGCGTGCCAGTCGTGGATGTGGACCTTGTTCTCGACGGCCTCGTAGCCGTACTCGTCCGTCTTGCCGACGACCGTGCCGCCCTTGGTCCCACCGCCGGCCATCCACGTCGTGAAGCCCTTGTGGTTGTGGTCCCGGCCGTCGCCGCCCTGGGCGTAGGGCGTGCGGCCGAATTCGCCGCCCCACAGCACCAGCGTGTCCTTGAGCAAGCCGCGTTGTTTCAAGTCGGCCAGTAGCCCCGCGATCGGCAGGTCGATGCCCGCGGCGCTGGCGGCCAAGTCGGCCTTGAGGTTACGGTGGTGGTCCCAGCCGCGGACGCCGACTTCCACGAAGCGCACGCCGGCCTCGACGAACTTGCGGGCCAACAGGCACTGCTTGCCGAAGTTGTCGGTCGGCTGTTCGCCGATGCCGTAGCTGGCTTTCATTTCCTTCGTCTCGGTCGAGAGGTCCATCAGCTTCGGCAAGTCCTTCTGCATGCGGAAGGCGAGTTCAAACGACTCAATGGCCCCCTCAATGTTGGCGTTGCCCGGGTCGCGATCCAACGCTTCGCGGTTCAGCGATTGCAGGAAGTCCAGTTGCATCCGCTGGGCGTCGCCGGTCTGCTTCGGGTTCTTAATGTTGCTGACGCTCGGCGACCCGCCGCCCCCGCCCATCGGGCCGAAGGGGCGGCCGCCGCCGCTCACCGGCGTGCCTTGGTAAATGGCGGGCAGGAAAGAACAGCCGTAGTTGGTCGGCCCGCCGTTGTTGACGGGCGGGGAGATCGTGACGAAGCCGGGCAGGTTTTCGTTGTCCGAGCCGAGGCCGTACAGGGTCCACGCCCCCATGCTCGGCCGCTTGAACTGGAAGCTGCCGGTGTGCATGAACTGGAACGCCTGCGGGTGGGCCGGAACGTCCGTGTGCATGCCGTTGAGCAGACACAACTCGTCGG
>JAYUGD010000387.1:0-14392 GCA_043767785.1 Zavarzinella sp.
CACGCCGATTCCCGGCGGCCTCCCGCCCGGCACGAGAGTCCATTCGATCCCCGGTTCGCCGGGGCCGAGCTTCGTCTCCGATGCGGGCCTGCCCGCCCCGCTGCCGACGGCGGAGTGCGCGACCCCGGTGTTCCCGGCCGCGCCGGCGCCGTACTTCGGCTACTACCCGACGCAGTGGCGGGCCTTCCCGGAGATGGCGTTCCCGGCCGGCGGCCAGCCGTTGCCAACCTACCCGCCCGTCACCATATCGCCGGCTCCGCCGCCGTTGCTGAAGGCCATCCCGCCGAACCCGCTGCCGTTCACGGCCGAGGCGCCGCCGAAGTCGAATGTGCTGCCCGTGGGCGGCCCCGAGCCGATCACGGCGCTGCCGCCGCTGTTCGCGTCCGAAGACGTGAGCGGTCCGGACGTGCCGTTCGCCCCGCCCGCCCCGCCCGCCCCGAAGCCCGCAGCCAGCATGGGCCGGCCGCGCTTGTCGTCGGCCCCGGAACCCGTCGCGGAAACGCCGTTCCCCGCGATCATGCCGTCGCCGGCCCCACAGCCAATGGCAACGCCGGGCCTGCTCCCGGCGTCGGCGTCGGAGATTTCCTTCACCGCCGCCCCCGTGGTCCAGGCCGCCGCCGTCAGCGAACGGCCGTTGACGGTCCGGCCGCCAGTCGCCCCGGAGCGGCCGCGGTTGCGGTAAGCCCGAAGCGGCGTGTGACGACGCGGGACCGTCGCAACATGCTCACGCCGGCCGCCCAATCGATGACCGTATTTTCGGCCTGAAGGGCCGATGAACATAGCCCAGCCCGTCAGGGCTGGGTCAGAGGTCGAAGAGGGTTTTCGGTCTGAAGGACCGATTAAATCTCACCGCCGGTGAGGGCCGGCCCTGATGGGCGGCGGCTTTAATCGGTCCTTCAGACCGAAGCCGTTCGGTGGTCGTATACCCAGCCCTGACGGGCTGGGCTATGTTAATCGGCCCTTCAGGCCGAAACACGGCCGAAGTGGGCGGAACGATCATCGTTACGCCGTGAGCATGGCAACCACGCAACCCCAGAAAACTTGGGCGCCCTCTCACCAGTCGTTCGGCCGGAAGCGTTCGCCTTGGCTGGCGTCCTCACGCAGTTTCTGCCGTTCCCGCAAAAGACGGACGGCCGTCTTGCTCAAGATGGCGTCGGCGTCTTCCGGCGTGACGGGTCCGCCGGTCGGGTTAATCACGGGCAGATTGCCGGCCCCCGGAACTTGCTTCGGCGTTTCCGGCGTGTCCTTCCCCTTGGGGAGTTCGCCCTTCCCCTTCTGCGGGTCGATCTTGTCCTTGGAATTGGCCTTCTTGCCGGGGTCGGCGTCACCGGGTTCCTTGCCGTCGTCCTTCTTGGGCGCGGGCGGTTGCTTCGGCTCTTGGCGGTCGGGGTTCTCCCAATTCGGGTCGCGGTCCTTCGGCGGTTGCCCGGCGACGGCCTTGGCCCACAGCAATTTCGCCAGTTCCAGATTGTGGGCGGCGTCCTTCTTCAAGCCGGCGTCGTCCGATTCTCGCCCGACGAGTTCGTAACACTCAATGGCCGATTGAAGCATCTTCGCGTCCGCGACCCCCGCTTGCTTGACCAGCGCGTCCCCCAAGTTGAACAGGCCGCGCGCCCGGCGCTCGTTCGGGATGGCGTCGTCCGCCAAGGCCCGCCGCCAGTGCAGTTCGGCCTGCCGGAAGTTGCCGCGGCGAAACAGGACCACGCCTTTGTTGAAGGCGACCAAGCCGGGGTCGGCCGTCAGCGGCTCGGCCTCGGCGTACAAGGCTTCAGCCGCGTCGAGGTCGCCGCGCGACACGGCGTCGTCCGCTTCGCGCATCAGGTCCGCGGCCGTGCGGACGGGTTGACCGCCGCACGCCAAGAGGGCGGTTAGTAACAAGACTCGCTTCATCGCTCCCTCCCCCATCCCGCGATCAGCAACATCAGCCCGGCGGCCGCGAACCACGGCGTGCGGTCCTTCGGCTGCGGCAACAAGTCATCACTCAGCGTCCGGCTCGGCCGCGGCTCCAGGACGGCGGTGAACCACTCGCCCAAGGCCGGCACGTCGCGCCGGGCCGCGATGTACTCCCCGTTCGTGCGGCGGGCGATGTCCCGCAGCAACGGCTCTTGCAGTTGCGTGCCGACGAATTCTTCCTGCGCCGGGCCGAAAGTCAACACCGTCGAGACATCCGGGCGGCCCAGCCCGACGACATGGACGGGGACGCCCTGTTCCGCGGCCATCCGCACGGCCGGCTCGGACTCTTCCGCCACGCCCGGCCCGTCGCCGTCGCTCAACAGCAGGATGTCCCGGTGGCCGGGGAAGCGCGGGTCGAGGGCGTACAGGGCCAGCGCGATCCCCGACCCGATGGACGTGCCGGACTCGATCGCTTCGTCCGGCCCCGGCCGCACGTCCGGCGGCGGGGCCTTCGGGGTGAACTCCTCCAAGCGGGCGAGGAAGTGGTCATAATCAGAAGTCAACGGACAGACGAGCGACGGCTTCGCCGCAAACACCACCAGCCCGAGCCGGTGCCCGCCGCGCCGCTTGACCGCCGTGACCAAGTCCCGAATGCCGGCTCGGGCCGCTTGCCACCGCTCGGGGTTGCCGGCGTCGGCCATGTCGCCGGCCGTCATGCTGCGACTGAAGTCCAACACGATGACGAGGTCGCGGCCGACCACCACGCCCGTCTCCCCGCCGGCACCCCAGCGCGGCCCGGCGACGGCGGCCAACAGGAAGCCGACGCCCATGATGACGAGCAGGGCGACCCGCGTGTGCCCCGGCGCTGGAACTGTGGAAAGGGATTCGGGCGACACGCCCGCCGCGAATTCAGCCCACGCGCGCCGACGCTGGCGGCGCGCCCGCCATTCCACGGCGAAGAGAATGGGCAACAGCCCGAGGAGGGGGAGCAGTTCGGGGCGGGCGAAAGTCATCGGGGGAGAGTTTCTGGTTCTTACGCGTTGCCCAGCGCCCGGCGGATGTGGACGACGAGGTTCTTCATCTGGAAGCCCTGTTCCGGCTGGATGTCCACGGCCACGCCCTTGTGCCGGAGCGTCTCCGTGACGACCGGGCCGACGGAGGCGATCTTGACCCGGTTCAGCCCTTGCTTCCAGAGGTCGCACAACTGCCGTTCGGCCGCCACTTCGTAGATGCGTTCAATCTGCGGGGAACTGGTGAACACCAGCACGTCCACGCCGCCGTTGGCCGTCCGGCGGATCAGGTCCACGACGCGCTCGGCGTCGGCGGCCGGGGCGTACACGTACGGCTGCACGGTCTTGACCGTCGCCCCGGCTTGCGCGAGGAAGTCGGTCAGCGGGGCGTTGGCCTCGGAATAGAGCTGCACGCCGACGGTTTTGCCCGTGAGGTTCACGTCGCGGAGGGCGGCGATGACGCCGTCCGTCGTCGGCGTGGTGGCCACAGTCGTCGGCTTCAACCCCAGTTCTTTGAGCGCCTGCACCGGCTTCGGCCCGCGGGTGACGATGGCCGTCTTGCCGAAGGCGGCGATGACGGCGTCTCGCCTCTCGCCCCGCGCGGCAAAGCCCATCAGGCGGCGGAGGCCTTCTCCGGTCAGAAGGATGACGGAGTCGATCGTGCCGGCCGTCAGTTCGTCCAGCCAGCGGTTGACCGGCTCGGGGTCCGGGGAATCGAGGATGCTCAGGAGCGGGCAGCAGAAGGGCGTGGCCCCTTCTTTTTCCAGAAGGGCCTTGAGTTCGTCGAGTTGCCGGCCCTCGGCCAAGGCAACGGTCTTACCCGCCAGCGCTAACGACATGGGCGTTCCCGTGGAACAGGGTCACCGCCGGGAGAGGTTGGTGAGGGTGTATGGTTCGACGGCCGTGCGCGACCGCTTGGGATTGATTGTGCATGATCGCCCCGCCGGAAGCAAGGGAGAAGTTTGACACCCATGCAGGGTGCAGGGTAGCGTGTGACCAGATTTTCTGGGGGGATCAGTAACGTGGCACACGCGGCTCGCGTGTGAAGCCGGCCACACGCGCGAGCCGCATGTGTCACGACGGGCCGCCGGCCCCAGAAAAGTTGGTTACACCCGTCTCCTCCGCTCGCCCGTTCCGGCGCTTGGTGGCCGGGTGAACGGCGCATAGACTGTCGTTACTCACACCATTACCATTCCGGACGTTGCCGATGTCCCACCTCCGCCTGCCGGGTGACGACGAACCGCGTCGGGACGACACTTCTGATGCGGCGCCGGCCGACAAGGAGGCCCCTCAAGTCGCCGACCGGTCGGTGCGATGGTGGGCCAAGGACTTGGGGGCGTCGCCGGTGTACGCCGTCGGGATCGCGGTCGGGGCCGTCGTGGCGGTGTTCGTGGCGGTCTACGTGACCACCCCGCGGAAACCGGCCCCGCCGCCACAGCCTTTTGTCGCCCAAGCCCCGCCGGCGCCCCCCGGCGCGGCCGGCGATCCGAGTCCGGTCAGCCCCGTCGAGCCGGGCATGGAATGCGCCATTTCCAAGCCGCGGCGGTCGTCCGGCCTGTTCAGCGGGTTCGGCGGCCAGCCGGCGCTGCAGTTCGATTACGCATTCCCCGGCGGGCGGTCGCGGGGCGGTCACGTCGTTGTCATCGTCGTCACCGAGCCGGGCGGGGAGCCGGCCACCACGGGCGTGTCAGCACTGACGGACGACACCGGAACGATGTCCGTCGCCCCGCTCGACATCGGGAATGGGTTCCCGCGCGGGACGACCGTGTACCTCGGCGATCCGACCGGCGCCGGGCCGGCCGGGCTGCCGAAGCGGGTGTCGAACATGTTGACGTTGGAGTAGGGGACGCCGCAGCGACACAACCCCATTCGGTGGCGTCCCGTCGGTGATTGGCACGGTTTTTCAGCCGCCCGGCCCGCCGCACGCCGGGCAGTCGGGCCGCCGGCGGAGTTTCACGGTGCGGAAGCGCATGTCGCGAAGGTCGAACGTCAGCAAGTGGTCGGCCAACGGCTCCCCCACGCCGGTGATGAGTTTCACGACTTCCGCGGCCGCCAGCATCCCGACCGTGCCGGCGACGGCGCCCAGCACGGGAAACCGCCGCGTCCACGTCGGCGGGACGACCGGGACGCGGCACGCGAGGCAGGCCGTCCGGCCGGGGATGACGGTGGTCAGTTGCCCCGTGAGTTCGTGCATCGCGCCGTCGATCATCGGCTTGCCCGCCCGGACGCACGCGGCGTTCATGGCCAACCGCTCCTCGAACAGCGGGGCGCAACACACGACCACGTCGGCGTCCCGCACCAGCCGGTCCGCGTTCGCCTCGCCGATGTTCTCGGGGACGGCTACGATCACGAGTCGCGGGTTCAGTTCCTGTAACCGCGTCGCGGCACACTCGATCCGGGACGTGCCCAGCGCGGCGTGCGTCATCAGCATCTGCCGGTTCAGGTCGCTCGGCTTGACGTTCCCCGCGTGCGCCAGGATCAGCTTGCCGACCCCGGCCGCCGCCAGCGCCAGCGCGGCCGCCCCGCCCACGCCGCCGATCCGGGAGACCAAGACGGTCGCGGCCTTGAGCCGCCGCTGGCCTTCCTCCCCGAAGCCGGGGATCCACGTCTGCCACTCGTAGGTGGCCCGCTCGTCGGGGGTGAGGTCTGAATTCACGGCGACTTCGCCAGCGCCGCGTCGGAGACATCGGCCACGATTTTCAGGAGCAGCGCCCACGTCTCGCGGTGGTAGGCGTCTTGGATTTCGACGAACTCCCCGGCCGCGTACCGGGCGAACGGCCCGGCCTTCGCCTCGTAAGACTTCGTGGCTATTCCTGCGTTGTGGACGAACACATCCCGTGTGGCCTTGGCCTCCGCGAAGCGGCCGATCTCGTCGGGCGTGGGACACCCCAGCCTGGTCTTCTCGTCTAAGTAGGTGAACCACGCGGCCGGGCGCTCGTAGAGGACTTCGTTGAGCTCCCGGCGGACGACCTGTTGCGTGACCGCGTCTTTGTCCGGGGCGTCCAACACGGTTTTGAAGTCCAGTTTCTTGAAGCCCAAACTATGCGGGTATGCGGTCAGCCAGAGGCGGAGGAAGTCGAACAGGAAGCTCTCGAAGATGGCGATAAAGTTTTGAAAGGTGGATTGATTGAGTTGGATGGCGACGTAACTGCGTGCTCTGGCGACGAGATCGGTTTCCGTCGTCAGCGTACCCGTCGCGGGATTCCGATGATTGAATCGTTCTCCCCCGGCGACAAACCGCTCGAACGCATCCCACGCCGCGATGGTGTGGGCGTAATAGTCGTGGGCCGCCCCGAGGGCGGCCACCGCGCGGTCGCGCAGGGTCCGGAGGTCGCTCGCCAACGCCATGCCCGATCCCCTGCTACGAAACGGTGTCCAAGGCGGCTTGAACCGCGTCGCGATTGCCCGCGCGGCCGAACATGACCGACCCGAACTCCGGCCCGCCGTTGACCGAGATGACGCTTTCGCGGACCCAGTAGTAAATCTTGTGCTCGTCAAGCACTCGCTGAATGTCGTCAACTTGGGCGTACGGCATGCGCAAGTACGGGCCGACGCCTTCCGCGTACTCGACCGTCATGGGCTTGCGGGTAACCATGTCAATCATGTCTAACTCCCTTCTCATCCGCGACGAAGCTCTGCACATTGTACACAACCGCTCGGCCCAGCGTCAGCCGACAAGGGCCACGGCGCCGTCTCTCACGTCGTACCGCACGTCGGCCAGTTTCGCGGCCTCGCTGCTGCTGTGCGTGACGTGCAACACCGTCACTTTCCGCGTCGCCCGCAGCGTGTTCAGCAATTCAATCAAGGCGTCGCGTGTCGTCTCGTCCACGGCGCTCAGGGGTTCGTCCAGCAGGAGGAACTTGGGCCGGAAGGACATGGCCCGGCCGAGGGCGACGCGCTGGATTTCGCCGCCGCTCAGGCCGGCCGGGCGGCGGCTTAACAGATGGCTGATACGGAAGGCGTCCGCGAGTTCTCGCACGCGGTCGGCGATGGCGTCCGCGGGTTCGGCTCGCAGTTTCAGGGCGAAGGCCAGGTGTTGCCGGACGGTCATCGTGCGGAACAGGGCGCCGTCCTGCGGGACGTAGCCGATGCCGCGCGCGCCGGGGGGGAGGTTCGTCACGTCACGGTCGTTGAGGAGGATCGTCCCGGCGGTCACGCGGCGCAGGCCGGCGACGGCTTCCAGCACGCTCGTCTTGCCGCTGCCGGTGGACCCCATCAGCACGCCGTAGGCGCCGGTGGGGATTTCCAGTGAGACGCCCGCGAGGCGGAACGCCCCGGCTTGGACCGTCACGTCTTGAAGGCGGATCATACGGACCCGCCCCGCAGGCCGAAGGTCCGCATCAAGAGCAGGGCGACCACGGCGACGACGACCATCAGCAGCGACACGGCGATGGCGGCCTCCAGCCGGCCGACGCTGAGTTCGAGGAAGACGGTGGTGGACAGCACTTCCGTCTTCATGCGGGTCGCTCCGGAGAAGACGAGGATGGGGCCGAACTCGCCGAGCGCCCGCGCCCACGCGATGGTGGCGGCCGTCACCAGCCCGCGCCACGACTCGGGGACGGCCACCAGCCAGAATGCTTGCGCCCGCGTGCAGCCGAGGGTGAGGGCGACCTGCTCGGTGCGCGGGGAAATCTGGTCGAACGTCACGCGCATGGTGCGGACGGCGAAGGCCGCGCTCACCGAGAACTGGGCGAGGATCACGCTCGGGATGGCGTAGGTGATGTCCGTGCCGAAGGCCGCCTGCGCCGCCGCGGTCAGCGGGTCGAGGACGCCGACGATCTTCAACGGGACGACGAGCAATGCCACGCCGCCGAGGACGACCCAATACGGGGCGTAGCGCCGGGCGAACAGCCACGCGACGATGCTGGCCAACAGTGGCAGCACGCCGAGGACGAGAATCTCGCCCATGCGGTGCTTCGTCTGATACTCGACCCACTTGCCGGGGGGCGTCTGGAAGAGGATGAGCAGGCTGATGCCGAGGACCAGCGGCGGCAGCACGATGGGGATGTCCAGCACCGTGTCGGCGATGGCCTTGCCGGGGAAGTTCGTGCGGGCCAGCAGATACCCGAGCGGGACGGCCACCCAGAGTGAAAGCAGCGTGGTGACGAAGCAGGAGACGAGACTGAGCTTGATCGCGTAGCGGATCTCCCGGCTCTGCAGCGCGTCCCACAGGTGGCCGGGGGTGGTGAACAACACGTCGGCGAGGAGCATGGCGAGGATGAGGCCGACGTACAGGCCGCCGATCAGTCCCAGCCCGAGGTAGAACGCCAGCGTGGAGCGGGCCGACGACCGCGTCATTTCTTCGGCCCCTTGTCTTCCCAGCCGAAGCCAAGTTCGAGGAACCGCTCTTTCGACTCGGCCGTGCGCAGGTACTCGACGAGCTTCGCGGCCAGCTTCTGCTTCGTGCTGTCCTTGGCGATGGCGACCGGCTGTTGCGGGGCGGCGCACGGGATGCCGGTCACGGGGACGTAGTCCAACTTGTCGCCGTTCGGCTTCACGTTGCTGACGTAGCACACCACCGCGTCCAGCGAGCCGGTCAGCAGTTGGTTCACCAACAAGTCGCCGGAGGGGGACTCGACCTTCACGTTCTTCTTCACGGCCGCGTACACGCCGCTCTTGATGAACGTCTCCTTGGTGATGGCCCCGAGGGCGCACTGCTGTTCGTGGCCGACGCCCACCTTGAGGTCCGGCTTGCCGAGGTCTTTCAACTCCTTCAGCCCGGCCGGGTTCCCCTTGGGGACGGCGATCACCAGTTGGTTGTTGGACAGCGTCACGGGCTTCAGGAACAGGTCTTCGACCTCGCCCATGAAGCGCGGGTCGCAGGAGATGTACAAGTCCGGGTGGCGGCCCGTGCGCATCTGGCCGACAAGGATGCCGCAGCCGTTGTAGACGCGCGTGACTTTGACGTTCTCTTTCGCCTCGAACTCGGTGATCGTCTTCTCGACGGCCGGGCGCAGCATGCTGCCGGCGTACAGCAGGATTTCGGCCGTCTCGCCGCTGGTGTTGGACTCGGCTTGCGGCTGAAAGGGCGGCGGGGGCGGGGCGTAGCCCATCTCGCGGAAGAAGACTTGGCCGCCGTCTTCCTTCTCCAAGTACTCGGCGAACCACCGCCCCTCGGCCCGGTTGGCGGCGTTCTTACAAACGGCCACGGTCACGTTGGCTTGGATGCCTTCCAAGCCGGGCAGTTTCGCCCGCTTCACGGGGCTGTCCTTCGGCACGACGGCGTCCCACACGATGGCCGCGTCCACGCTGCCGAGTTGCACCGCGTTGAGGGCCTCCGTCACCGTGCCGAGCATCACCGGCTGTTGCTTTTCGATTTGCGCCCAGCGTTCGGACTTGGACAAGTGGTCCCGCGTCAACTTGCCGACGGCCGTGATGTCCGGGTTGGCTTGGCCGATCTTGGCGCCGGGCTTGAGGAAGTCGTCCCAAGTAATGTCGGCCGCGGCCTTCGGGTAGTCTTTGCGGAAGATAGCGACGGCGGTCATGCGGGCCACGTCGTACCGCTGTTCGGTGAGGCCGGCGGCCCGGGCCAAGTCCACGTAGCTGTCGTCGGCCGGGAGGAACAAGTCCCCCGTCTTGGTCAGCTTCAAGTCGCTCAGGAGTTTCTCGGACGGGCCGAAGCGCAGCTCCACCTTGATGCCGGTGTCCTTCTCGAACGCGGCGGCGGCCTTCTCCAGAGGCGGCCGCAGGGCGGCGGCGGCGTGGACGACCACGACGGTATCCGTCGCGGCGGCTTGCTCGCCGGGCGGCGGGTCAGCCGGGTTGGTCTTCCACAGCAGGGCGATGCCCGCGAGCAGGCTGACGGAGGCGAGCAGCGCGAGCCACGGGAGGTAACGCATGGCGGGGGGACTCAGGGGGCCGCGCGGCGGGAGCGCCACGCCCAAACACTCGACAGCAACACGAGCAACGCCGCCCCGGCCAGCAGGAACGGCTTGGGGCCGGCGGGGCTTGATTCGCCCTCACGGCTCGTCCGCACTTCGACGGCGTCATACCCGTCCGGCGGGGCGCTGCGGGTTTCGGGAATCAGCGGCGTCTTGGCGGGCCGGTCGGTGACGCGCGGCTCCGGGACTTCCTTGACGAGGCGCGGGGCCGGGCCGGGTTCAACGATGACAACCGCTTCAGTCGTGACACGCGGGGCGGGGCCGCGTTCCGCGTCGAAGATCTCGTCCCAGTCGCCGCGGATCAGCAGGTCCACGCCGGGGTTCAGTTCCTTCACTTGGCAGGAGCACGCCCGGCAGACGAACTCCATCGCCCGCTGCAATTCTTCCGGCTTCTTGAGGTCGTCGCCGTGCAGGCTGCACAGCGCCCGGCCGCGGCCGTACACCGGGAAGGCGACCGGCCCCGTCTCGGCCGGCAGGTCTTCCTCGCTGTTCAACAACATGCGGGCCAGCATCGCCTCCGGCCCGGTGCGGCCGAGTTCCACGACACTGAACTTCACGCCCAACGGCAGCGCCGACTTGATCTGCGGCCCCTCGGCCGTCTGGGCCGGCAGCGTGAGGCGGGCCGCGTTGTGCGGGACGTTCTTGGCGAGGAAGTCGCGGGCCGCCTGGTCGGCCGTCGTGTCGCCGCTGAGGAGCAGCACGATGACGGCGGTGTCCCCCATCGTCAGTCGGTCGAACACTTTCTTGCGGCCGGGGGAGTCGAGCAACTCGCCCAGCGTGTTCAACGGCCCGGCCCAGACGTGCGGCGTCTTGGCGGTCGCCTCCGGGTAGCGCAACACGGCATGAGGAAGCGTGGTCGGCTTCCCCTCGCGCTCCCACAGTTTTCGGATGTCGGGTTCAAGGTTGCTGGACAGGTCGATCAGGTTGAGGCGCAAGTTGGCCGTCGCCGCGTCGTCCCGCAACGCCTTGATGCGCTTCTGGTCGTCGGGCATGGGCGTGCCGTCGTGGAAGATCACCAGCTCGTACTTGGACGGCGCCCACTTCTCCAGCGCGTACCGGAACACGGGAATGCTGCACGCCCGCCCGGCGTGGGCGGCGAGCAGGCACGAGAAGACCACGAGGCCGAGGCGCCCCACCATGAATCGGGTTCCCGCTTGCGGTGCTGATGATTCATCATATCACCCGCGTCGATCCTGCGCCGCATAGAATGTCCGTCCTCTTCCCACATCCGGAGTCTTCGCGTGCGTCATTCATGGGCCGTCGTTTCGCTGTGCCTCGGGGCGTTCCTCCCGTCGGCCCGCGCCGACAAGATGGACATCGGCCACTCGTTCCTCGCCACCGGCGGGGCCACCTACATCCGCGGCGCGGACGGCAAAGTTACCTGGGAGTACCCGCACGGCAGCCGCGACGGCTGGGTGCTGCCGGACGGCACGATCCTGCTGACGCTCGGCAAGAGCAAGGACTTCCCGGGCGGGGGCGTCGTCCATGTGACGAAGGACAAGAAGGTGCTGTTCCAGTACAAGGGAACCCAAGCCGAGGTAAACACCGCCCAACTCGTCGGCGAGGGCCGGTACATGCTGACGGAGGCCGGCGACAACCCGCGCCTGCTGGAAGTGACCGCCGACGGCAAGGTCGCCGTCGAGGTGAAGTTGACGGCCCAGACCAAGGACCACCACCTGCAAACCCGCATGGCCCGCAAACTGGCCAACGGCAACTACCTGGTCCCGCAACTGCTCGACAAGGTCGTCCGCGAGTACGACGCGGCCGGCAAAGTCGTCTGGGAGGCGAAGACCCCGCACTGGCCCTTCACCGCCATCCGCCTGGAAGACGGCAACACCCTGATCGGCTGCACGCTCGGCAACCTCGTCATCGAGGTGGACCCCAAGGGCAAGGAAGTCTGGCGCGTGACCAACGACGACCTGCCCGGCAAGCCGATCAACGACGCCTGCGGCGTGCAACGCCTCCCCAACGGCAACACCGTCATCACCAGCCACCACGCCGGCCCGAAGGACGTGAAGCTGACCGAGATCACCCGCGACAAGAAGATCGTCTGGACCCACAAAGACGAGACCAAGCCCGGCATCCACCACTTCCAGATTCTGGACACCGTCGAGGGGGGGAAGGCGACGGCGGTTGCCCCGGCGTTGCGGTGAGGTGAGCGAAGAATGATTGGCGCCGGCATCGGCCAGTGGGAAGTGTTCTTGCGCGAAGTGCTGCCGAAAGAGCCGCGGCGGCACGGTGAAAACCAAGGCGAGCGGGGGGCGTCAGCCCCCTGATTCTTTTGGCCCAGAACGGGCGGCGGCCAGAAAGTGACGCCGGAAGAGCCGCGGCGGCACGGTCAACACCAAGGCGAGCGGGGGGCGTCAGCCCCCTGATTCTTTTGGCCCAGATCGGGCGGCGGCCAGAATCGGAGGACTCACGTCCCCCGCTCGCCTTGGTTCTGACAAGGGGACAGGCGGGCCGCGGACGACGCAACTGCCCAGTCGCTCCCAGTCACTGGCCAGCACCCGTCAGCCACTTGTCCGGTGTCGGGACGCACACGATGACCTTCCGGATGCCCGTTCCCCAGCCACCACGCCGGCTGAAGGGCGTGAAGCGGACCGAGATCACCCGCGACAACAAGATCGTCCGGACCCACCGCGACGAGACCAAGCCCGGCATCTGCCACTTCCAGATTTTGGACACGGTCGAGGGGGGGAAGACGGTGGCGGTTACGACGGCGTTGCGATGAGGGGGGCAGAAGTAGAAGGAGGTGGTGGCTGCCGGGTGTCAAACACTTGACTTCATGGCATCACACGGACAGGCGTGGGAAGTGCGATCATGACGACAATTCAAGGGTACGTGATTTCATGCCCACGCAAAGCCGTGGGCATGGCACCCGGCGAGCCGCCAGCACTACCGGGCGGCTTTTGCCAGGCGAGTCGCCGCTTCCAACGCCTTGTTCATTTCCTCCGTCGTCTTCATCCGGAACGGACCGGCTTTGTGCTTCACTGGCTTTGCATCGCCCGCCAGCGGAATCATCTCCTCGTCCGTCAGTGCGTACGCCCGGTCGGGGCCGTCCCGCACGAACAGGCGGACGGGCCGGTCGGCCCCAGACCAAACGGTTTTTGAGGACCATTCCCTCTGACCGGCCGGGGGCGGCCGGGCGACGACGACGGAGCCTGTCGTTTCGGTGACAAAGTAGACGGGGCCGGCCGCGGCGCGGTGGGCGAAGAACGGCTCGGCGAACGGGACCGCGAACCGCTCGATGCGACCGAGGCGCTTGTCCTTCTCGCGGCTTGGGTAATACGTGACCATGTCAATCGCCTTCTTGGGGGCGCGCTGGACGTACAACGTCCACGCCCCGGCCGGCCCGTCGTACGCAATGTCGAAGGTGAACGGGGGCCGCTCGTCGCGGGCGTTTTGCAGCGTCACCAAGTCGGCGGCCGGGTCGCCGCGGTAGATCGCGTCGAACGCCGGCTGCAGATTGACCATCAGCGGCGGTTCACCGCTCGCGCTGATGAACATTTCGCCTTCTTGGACGTGCAGGCCGAACTCCGGCTCGTCAGCGGGGACTGGCTTGGCCCCGCCGTTTGACAGGAGTTGCTTTTTGATGCGCACCCCTTTGGCGCTGTTGGGAACATACCGTGTGCTGGGTGCCCCGCAGTAAAACGCAACCGTGCGAAGACCGTCGTCGCCGGTCGCCCAGCGCAGTGGGAACCGATGCCGCTTCGTGTCCTCCCACGTGTGGAGCATGATGTGGACCGGCAGTCGTCGCCACGTGGCGGCCTCCCCGGCCGGCCCGACGGTCGCCGTCGCCAGAGTGGTGCTGACATCGGGACTGTATTTCGTGTTCTCAGGCGGGGAATCGACGGTCCAACCGTAGACGCGGTCGCCGGCAATTGCGAGCGCAACTACCGGCGCCGGCGCGTCCGCGGCCCGGCCGGCCCCCGCGACGTGCGTCCCCGCGCACAGGATGAGCGCTCGTACAACACCACGGCGAAGCAGGGTGGCTGACGGCATGACCATACGCCTTAAAATGGGGTGTTCATTTCCGTGACAGTGATTTGCAAGCCATCCGGGTTGGCTTTGAAGAAATACGCATCCCGCCGTCGTTGCCCCGGCCACGGCGCCCCGTTGCGCGTCTCGGGCAGTTTGAATTGCGTTGATCCCGAGACGTAGAACGCGATCACACGCTCGAGTTCTTCAACAGAGCCATACGTCGCCCCGTAACTCGGATCGTAATAAGTCTGGCCAATTTTGACGACGACGTGGTTTTTGAAAAGCGAAAGCGGATTCGTGTTGTCCGGCCCTTGCCCGGGGCGCCCGTCAGCGTCATACACGTCGACATTTTCGTAGTCGGCCGCGCCCCAAATGAACTCCGAGTTGTTGTAGCCCCCATTCGCCGTGAACGGATTATAAACGTTGAAATACGGGTAGCCGGCCGGAAACTCAGCCGGATAGCCGAAGTCCCCCGGATTGACCGTGCCGCGAGAGTAAAAGGCGTTCGCAATCATGAACCCAGTGCCGCCCGACGGCTCGAGAAGTACGTACGGGGACGCGCCGACGCCCACCCCCAGCGCCCGTAACTGTTCGACAAAGTATTCCGCCCACGCCGTGCATTGACCG
>JAYUGD010000388.1:0-14378 GCA_043767785.1 Zavarzinella sp.
GAGTTGCTGGCCAAGCCATCGGAAGACGACGCGCGGCGGCCGGCGGTCGCGGAGAAGCTGACGGCCGATATGCGCAAGGCGGCCGGGCAGGCGGACGCCCCGGCGATTTCCGCTTCAGACCCCAAAGTCACGGCCGAGTTGAACAATTCGGACATCAACAAGTTCGCCGGGTACGCGACGTCCATGTTCCTGATCGGCTGGGCCATCGGCGGCATCGGGTTCGGCATGATGGGGGACCGGGCCGGCCGCGTGAAGACGCTGATGACCACCATCCTCGTCTACTCGGTGTTCACCGGGCTGAGTTCCCTTTCGGTGAGCGTGACGGACTTCATGCTGTACCGCTTCCTCACCGGCCTCGGCGTCGGCGGGGTGTTCGCGGTGGCCGTGTCGCTGGTCGCCGAGAGCGTGCCGACGGCGTCCCGGCCGTACATGCTCGGGCTGTTGCAGGCGTCGTCCGTGCTGGGGAACTGCGCGGCCGCCGGCCTCTTCATGTGGCTCGGGAGCATGGAACAGGCCGGGTCATTCAAAGACGTGTCGGTCCAAGGCTTCGCGGTCACGCCGTGGCGCATCATGTTCGTGGTCGGCATCATCCCCGCGATTCTGGTCGTCATCATTCAGGGCCGGCTCAAGGAGCCGGAGAAGTGGCGGCAGGCCAAGGCCGCCGGCGTGAAGTCCGGGCGGTTCGGCGAGTTGCTCGGCGACCCGCACTGGCGCAAGCACGCCCTGTTCGGACTGCTGCTGGCGTTCGCCGGGGTCGTCGGCCTGTGGGGCATCGGCTTCTTCACCGTGGACTTGCAGCGGAGCATCTTCAACGCCACCTTCCAAGCGGACGCGGCCGCCCAAGGGCTGACCGGGGCCGCGGCGGGCCAATACGTCGCCGGCCAGTCCGCGTACTGGGCCGGCATCACGTCGCTGGTGCAGAACCTCGGGTCGTTCTTCGGCATCTACGCCTTCGTCCTCCTCACCGCCAAGGTGGGCCGCAAGCCGGCGTTCGCCATCGCCTTCGTGGCGGCGGCGGCGGCCACGGCCAACGTGTTCTGGAACTTGAAGACGTTCTCGGACATCTTCTGGATGGTCCCGCTCATGGGCTTCTGCCAACTCTCCCTGTTCGGCGGGTACGCCATCTACTTCCCGGAACTGTTCCCGACGCGGCTGCGCAGCACCGGCATCTCGTTCTGCTACAACGTCGGCCGGCTGGTCGCCGCGTCCGGCCCGGCCGCGCTGGGCTTGCTCACCGCCCAAGTGTTCAGTACGGCAAATGGGTACGGCGAGTCCCCCGAACCGCAACGGTACGCGGGGTTGGTGATGTGTTCGGTCTTCCTGCTCGGACTGGTGGCGCTGCCATTCCTGCCCGAGACCAAGGGAAAACCCCTGCCGGAGTAAGGGAAACTGATGACGCCCCCCGATTGGCTCTCGACCCGCGCCGGCGGCCTCGCCGCCGGCCTCAACGACCGCACCTGGCTGGTGACGCTCAGCGGCCACCCGCAGTACCGCCTCGTCGCCGCGCCGGCCCGCGGTAAATTCACGTGCGTCGTCACGCAGACCAACAACGGCAAGCGCCTCGACGCCGGGGCCGACTACCCGAATCTGGAGAACGCGCTCAAGGGCGGCCTGGACGAACTGCGAGCGAAACTGGGGTGGTGATCCTTTGAAGATGACAAAGTGACCGGGTGACAAGGTGACAAGGTGACAAAAATCCGAGTGAGCCGAGGGGCGTAAGCCGCCGGGTGATGCGCTCAAGCCACCACCCGGGGCCTGACGGCCCTCGGCTCACTGGTTTTCGTCACCTTGTCACCTTGCCACCTTGCCACCTTGTCATTTCGACGCCGCGTACACGACCAGCGGCGTGTCCGCGGTCGGCACTTCCGTTACCGGGAACAGCTTGTCCAACTTCGTGATGGTCATCAGCTCCGCCAGCGGCGTCGAGGCGAGGACGGCGAACGGGACGGCCCGGGCGTGCAGGGCCTTCCAGAGACGGATCAGCGCGGCCATGAACGTGCCGTCCACGGTCAACACCTGCCCCGCGTCCAAGCGGACCCGCTTGGCGGGGCATTGTTCCAGCGTCTGGAAGTCGGCCCGCACGTCCGCGGCGGCGGGCGCGGCCCGCAGGTCGGCGACCGGGACAACGGCGAACACGTCGTCCCCGACGGCCCGGACCTGAAGCAAGCGATACGTCTCCGGCATAGCGCCCTCTCTTGGCCGCGGCCTCCATCCACATACTGTAGACGGTCGGACGGCGACGCGGGCATTCTTCCCCCGCGAAGTGAAGTCTCGGTGAACCTGTCGCCCCCGGCGGCGGGTCGGCGTACACCATTCCGTGACCCGTCACCTCAGTTTTTTGGAGATCACCTCATGCGGATCATCAGCACACTCATCGCGGCCCTGTTCCTCGGCGCCCTCGGCTTCGCCGAGGACAAGAAGGAAGCCGACAAGCCCCTCATGGGCGCGTACAAGCGCACGTCTGGGGAACACACCCTGACCGTCACGTTCAAGAAGGACGGAAAACTGGACTACCTCGTGGCCATCGGCGAGGCCAGCGGCACGCTGGAGTGCAAGTACACCAAGGAGAAGGACGGAACGGTGAAGTGCGAAGTCGAGAACTTCGTGAAGAAGGGGGACTTCCCCGTGACCAAGGAAAAGGGCTACAAGTTCAGCTTCAAGGTTGAGGCGAAGAAGGACGCCGTCGCCGTCAGCGAGTTCACCGGCGACGAGGTGAACGACGACGCGAAGAAGATCCTGGAAGGCGACTACGAGGCCGTCGCGAAGTAATTGGTTGGCAAGCGACGGCCCGCCGGCGTGACACGGCCCACGCCGGCGGATACAATTTCGGGAAGGGGGCCGCGCCGTGACTACGATTACCGCCACCGTCCGCGACGGCCGCATCGAGCCGGACCAGCCGTTTGATTTGCCCGAGGGCACGGCCCTGCGGATTTCCGTCCCGGACGGGGCGGCGTTGCCGGAAGAGGACGACGACCCGCCGATGACCCCGGAGGAGATCGCCCGCGTTTTGAAACTGATGGACGAAATGGAACCCCTTCAAATGACGGACGCGGAGATCGCCGCTTGGGAGGCCGACCGGCAAGCGCGGAAAGAATGGGACAAAGCCCACTTCTTTGACCGCGCGGACAAACTGGCGAAGATGTGGGAATGAAAAGATACTTGCTCGACACCGGGATTGCCGGCGAATATATCGGCAACCGCGGCGCCGTGTTCGCCTGCGTGTACGCCGAACAAGCCAAGGGAAATCACGTCGGCATCTGCGTCCCCGTCTTGGCGGAATTGGTCTTCGGCGTCGAATACAGTTCGAGTCGCGAGATCAACATGCGCCTGCTCCTGAAAGGACTGAGGACAATTCGCCTCTGGCCGTTCGGGAAGGCGGAGGCGTTCGAGTACGGCCGACTGAATGCCCACTTGCGGAAGGCCGGCCGCCCGATGCAAGTGCCGGACGTGATGATCGCCGCCGTCGCCCTCCTCCTCGGCAAATGCACCGTCGTCTCCAAGGACAGCGATTTCTTGGCCGTCCCCGGGCTGGCCGTCGAGAACTGGGCGGCCTGACCGCAATCCCCGATTCCCCCCCCAGCCATATACCATTCGGCACGGGCCGCGCGGCCCGCCCGAGGCGGGGATTCATGGTCAGTTGGCTGTTGGCGTCACCGGGGCGGATGTACGTCGTGGCGACGATGCTGCCGCTGGCCGCCTTTGTCTTTCTGCTCATCGGCGGCGGGGTCCGCGCCCTGTGCCGGCCCGCCAAGGACGCCGACCCGGCCGCCCGGTTTTTGTACTTCCTCCTCGGCGGGCACCGGCCCATCCGGCTCGGGGCGTACCTCGCCACCGCGGCGATGGCCGCCAGCGCCGTCATCGCGCTCGTGGGCTTGGCGAAATACCTCGGCGACGCGGACCACCTCTCCCCGCTGGACGTCGAACACCGCTGGGCCGAGCGCTCCGCGTGGGCGGCCGTCGGCGACCGATCAATCGACGCGGACCGGCCGGCCACCGTCATCGAGTTGGGCTACCGCATTGACCACCTCTCGGCGATTCTGTTCGCGATGGTCACGGTCGTCGGGACGTGCATTTTCGTCTTCTCCCTCGGGTACATGCGGGACGAGTTGGAAGTCGAGCACGCGGACTACGACGCCCACGTCACGCGGCCGGGCCGGTTCGGGCGGTTCTTCCTGTTCCTGTCCCTGTTCTGCTTCTCGATGCTGAACCTGCTGATCGCGGACAACCTGTTCCAGATCTTCGTGTCGTGGGAACTCGTCGGCGTCTGCTCCTTCTTCCTGATCGGCTTCTACTTCGAGCGTAAGTCGGCGAGCAATGCCGCCAACAAGGCCTTCCTGATGAACCGCGTCGGGGACGCCGGGTTCCTGGTCGGCCTCTGCCTCGCGTGGGTACACTTCGGCACGTTTAACATCGAAGACATCGCCCGCGACTTGGCCGCCGGGCAGGCGACGATCCCCGCCCATCTGCTCACGGTCATGGGCCTCGGCATCTTCCTCGGGTGCGTCGGCAAGTCGGCCCAGTTCCCGCTGCACACGTGGCTGCCGGACGCGATGGAAGGCCCCACGCCCGTGTCGGCCCTCATCCACGCGGCGACGATGGTGGCCGCCGGCGTGTACCTCGTCGGCCGGGCCTACCCACTGTTCACCGCGGACGTGCGGTTGGTGATCGCCTACACCGGGGCTGCCACGCTGTTCCTCGGGGCGACGATCGCCTTGGTGCAGACGGACATCAAGCGCGTGTTGGCGTACTCCACGGTCAGCCAGCTCGGCTACATGATGCTGGCCCTCGGCGTCGGCGGCTGGGTCGCCGGGTTGCTGCACCTGCTGACGCACGCCTTCTTCAAGGCCCTGTTGTTCCTCGGGTCCGGCAGTGTGATCCTCGGCTGTCATCACGAACAAGACATGCGCCAGATGGGCGGCCTCCGTCGCCGGATGCCGGTGACGGCCTACACGATGCTGGTCGGCGTGCTGGCCATCGCCGGCGCGCCGTTCTTCAGCGGGTGGTACAGCAAGGACATGATCCTCTCGAACGCGATGGGCTTCGCCGGGGCCAACCCGGACCACGCGGTCTTGTTCGTCGTGCCGTTGGTCACGGCCGGGCTGACGGCCTTCTACATGTTCCGCCTGTGGTTCCTCACGTTCGCCGGCGACCCGCGGGGGGACGCGGCGGGCCACGCGCACGAATCGCCGTGGGTGATGACGGCGCCGTTGCTGCTCCTCGCCGCGGGGAGCGTCGGCCTCGCGTGGGGCTGGCCCGCGTGGGAGCCGGACGCCAGTTACCTCGGCCATTTGTTGGAACAGGCCCAACCCGGCATGGCCCACGGATTGGCGAAAGAAAACCACCTCGCCGGCTGGCTGGGGTTGGCCGTCGCGGCCCTCGGCGTGAGCGTGGCGGTGATGATGTACCTGAAGCCGGTCGTCAACCCGGCGGCGGTGAAGGCGAAACTGGCCGGCGTCCACGGCTTCCTGATGAACAAGTGGGGCTTCGACGACCTGTACCACGCCCTGTTCGTGCGGCCCGTGAAAGCGCTGGCGTTCGTGACGGCCCGGCTCGACAAGCGGACGCTGCCGGGGGAACAAGCCCACGCCGTGGACAAGAGCGTGAACCTCACCAGCCTGGACGGGTTGATGAGCGCCGTCGGCCAAGGGGCGTACCGCCTCGGCCAGCGGGTGCGCGAGTTCCAGAGCGGGTATATCCGCCGGTACGTGACGGTGATGCTGCTGGCGATCGTGTTGCTGCTCGGGATGCTCAGCGCGTTGAATTGGTGACGGGCCGCCCCCCCTCGGGGGCGCCCGGCGGACAATACGGGAAAGTGTAACGGACTCCACATGATCGAATACGACTTGGTCTTCATGTCCCTGGTGATCTTCCTCCCGCTGGGGTTCGGGCTGGCGTGCCTGTTCTTCCCGGCGCGTTACAAGGAGGCCGTCCGGTGGTGGGCGCTGCTCGGGTCGGGGGCGACCCTGTGTCTGAGCCTGTGCCTGGTGGCCGAGTTCTACTTCCTGCTCGACTCCCGCTCCGACCGCGGGGTGCGGTCGCTGCACCACCCGAAGACGCTGCTCGACGCCCGCGCCGACGAAGCGCTGCGCCGGGCGAGCTTGCCCGTCCCGGAGCCGAAGCAGGGGTACGACTGGGTGACGACGCAGCCGTGGATCGACCGCTTCGACATCAACTACGCGCTGGCGATTGACGGCATCTCCCTCCCCCTGATCGTCCTCACGTCGCTGGTCATGTTCCTGGCCGTCATCGCGTCGTGGAAAATCGAGACGAACGTGCGCGCCTACTTCTGCCTGCTGCTCACCCTCCAGACGGGCGTGCTGGGGACGTTCTTCGCCATGGACCTGTTCCTGCTGTACGTCTTCTACGAGGTGATGCTGGTCCCCATGTACTTCCTGATCGGCCTGTGGGGCGGGCCGCGCCGGAAGTACGCGGCGTTCAAGTTCGTCATCTACACGCTGCTCGGGAGCGTGTTCCTCCTCGTGGCCATCATCGGCCTCTACTTCACGGACGTGCGCGACTTCGTGGACAAGGCGGCCGTCGATACCCGGGCCGCCGAGCGCCGCAAGGAAAGCCCGCGGCTGACGGCGGACGAGATCCGCGAGTACCACACGTTCCACATCCCGACGCTGCAGCGGGCCGGCCAGGGGGCGATGCTCGTCCTCTCGGGCCAACAAGACCGCCTCACCGCCCGGGACGAGCCGGCCGCCGGCAAGGTGGAACTGCTCGGCCGCGGCGCCACCGTGGACGGCCTGCGCAACCGCCTGGACCAGCCGTTCTTCCGCGAATCGTACCAGTACGTTTTCTTCCTGCTGCTGTTCGTCGGCTTCGCCGTCAAGGTGCCGGTGTTCCCGCTGCACTCGTGGCTGCCGGACGCGCACGTGGAAGCGCCGACGCCGGTCAGCATGGTCCTCGCGGGCGTGTTGCTGAAACTCGGGGGCTACGGCCTCATCCGGCTGGCGTACCCGATCTGTCCGTGGGCGGCCGACCAGCTTTCGCTGTGGATCGCCGGCCTCGGGGCGTTCGGCATCGTGTACGGGGCCGTCGTCGCCTTGGGGCAGACGGACTTCAAGAAATTGCTGGCGTATTCGTCCGTCAGCCACATGGGCTACGTCGTGCTGGGCCTCGCGGCGTGGGGCGGCGGGGCCAAATCGCAATACTGGGCGTGGGGCGTGAACGGGGCGATGTTCCAGATGGTCGCCCACGGCATCACGGCTTCGGCCATGTTCTTCGTCGTCGGCGTCATCTACGACCGGGCGCACACGCGGGAGATTCGGCAACTCGGCGGCGTGATGACTTCCATGCCGTTTTACGCCGGGCTGAGCGCCATCGTCTTCTTCGCCGCGATGGGCCTGCCCGGCCTGTGCGGCTTCGTCGGGGAGTTGTTCGTCGTGCTGGGGAGTTGGAGTTACCACCCCGGCCTGGCGCTGGCCGCCATCGGGGCGACCGTGGTGACGGCCGGGTACATGCTGTGGACGTGGCAGCGCGTCTTCCTCGGCGTGAACCGGCACGCCCACTACGCGGACGTCACCGTCCGCGAGGCGACGGTGCTGCTGACGTTCGTCCTCTTCGCCGTCCTCCTCGGCGTGCTGCCGCAAACGGCGCTCTTGAGTTGGATGGAGCCGAGCGTCACCGGCCTCGTGGAGTCGCTGGCGCGGCTGAAGGCGGAGTGAGGGCCAACGGGGGCCGCCGTGAATCACGATCAGTTGTTCAAGCAGATGATGCACCTGCTCCTGAAGGACTTCTTCGAAGTCTTCTTCCCGGAGTGGGCCGGCCGCTTCCTGTTCGAGCAGGCCGAATGGCTCGAACAAGAAATCTTCCCGGAGCCGCCGCGCGGCGAAAAGCTCGTGGTGGACATGCTGGTCCGGCTGCCGACCGTCCCGGCCGACCCGCCGCGGGACAACGAGCCGCGCGACTCCCTGGCCCTCCTCCTCATTGAAGCCGAGAACTCGACCGGCCTCGCGGACTTCCGGGAGCGGATGTACAATTACACCGTCAGCGTCGCCAAGAAGTACGAACTGGACGTGCTGCCGGTGGCGATCTTCCTGAAGTTGCGGCTGGACGGCCGCGGCACGGACGTGGTCGAACGGCGCTTCTGGGAGCGGCGCATCCTGACGTTCGAGTACGACTACGTCGCCCTGCCCGGCCTGCGGGCCGACGACTACGCCGGCCACCCGAACCCGCTTGCGGTCGCGTGGTCCACGGTGATGACAATGGAGCGAGACCGCCGGGCGGCCGCCGCCGTCGCGGCGATGGACGCCGTCGTCGCCAGCGACGCGACCGTCGAAAAGAAACATGCCCTGCTGGGCTTTATCCAGAGTTATGCCCCGTTGGAAGACGACCAGCGGCGGGACTTGAACGAGTTACTGACGGACCCCAAGCACGAAAGGGTGATGGCCATGGGCAAGACGTGGTTCCAAGAAGGGATGGAAAAAGGGCTAGAGAGCGGGATTGCGCAAGGAATTGAGAGAGGGGAGAAACAGGGGATCGCCAAGGGGCGGCGGGAATTGCTGATGCGGTTATGCCTAAAGAAGTTCGACCAATTGCGCCCGGAGAACGTCTTGCGAAAACTGGAAGTCATGGACCCGGCGCAGATGGACGAACTCGGGGCGAAGCTCTTGAGCGCCAATTCCCCGCAAGAGCTTGGCCTCGCCGACTGACCGCCGCGCCCGCGCCTTGACCAACACCCCCCCGCCTGTAAGGATAAGGGGGTCGGCCCGCCTTCCGCACCGGCTTGCCCGCCGGTCCTCTCCGAGTCGCTTGATGCCCTGTTACCGCTTGGTCTGGAGCCGTTGTGCCGGGGCGCTGTCGCCAGTTCTTCTGTGCGTGGCCGCCCTGGCGGCCGCCGGGTGCGGGCCGGCCCCAACCGTCACGACGGCCACGGAACGAATTTCGGCCGACGCCGACGAGGACGGCATGGAGCCGGACATGCCGGAGCCGGCCGCCAGCGGGGAGCGCATCCTCGGGGCGTTCGTCCGGGGGCCGGCGCTGGAGGAAGGCGCGCCGGCGTGGCTGGTGTTCAAGCTGCGCGGCCGGCCCGAGGCCGTCGGCAAGCGCGAGGCGGACTTCGACCGCTTCCTGGCCAGCCTGCGAGTCCCGGCCGCGGCCGGGGCCATGCCCGTGTGGCAACTCCCCAACCACTGGCGCAGCGTCCCGCCGACGGACCAGGTTTCCATCCGCAACATCCGCACCGGCCACCCGCAGACGCCGTTGGACATCACGTTCAGCGCCGTCGGCGGGTCGCTCGTGGAGAACATCAACCGCTGGCAAGACCAAGTGGGCCAGCCGCGCACGGCGGAGGCCGACTTGCCGACGGTGTGGCACGAGGTGAAATCGGCCGACGGCAAGCCGGTCTACCGGCTGGACCTGAAGGGGCCGGGCGGCAAGAAGCAGATGATGCGGCCCCCCTTCGCCAAGAACTGACGACCCGCAGGAGCGACCCTCGCATGGCGACCAATTCCCACCCGCACGACTACGTCGGCGAGGCCACGCCCGCCAAGAAGCCGGGGCCGAACTACCCGCTGCAAGCCTTGAAGGCCGTCGCCTCCCTGCGCGTGTCGATGGTCCTGTTCGGCCTGTCGCTGTTCCTCGTGTTCTTCGGCACGCTGGCCCAGAAGCACGCCGGCATCGAGCGCGTGCTGGTGCAGTACTTCTACTGCTGGATGGCGTGGGTCGATCTCAACTTGATCTCGGACTTCACCGAAATCTTCTTCCGGTTCCGGCCGCTCGGCGACACGTTGGAGAAGCGGGTTCAACTCTTCGTGCCGGTCCCCGGCGGGTATCTGATCGGATGGGCGATGGTCATCAACCTGACGGCCGCCCACATCGTGCGCTTCAAATTGTCGTGGCGGCGGGCCGGCATTTGGATCCTGCACGCCGGCATGGTCGTCCTGCTCGGCGGCGAGTTCATCCGGGCCGAGATGGGGCACGAGGACCGCATCGACTTGGTCGAGGGGGGCAGCGCCGACTACATGACCAACTACCACTATGTCGAATTGGTCATCAACAAGGCCCCGGTTGACGGCGTCGCCGAAGTCACACTGGTCCCCGGCGCCTTGCTGACGAAGTCGGCCGGTGGCCGGCCGGAGCCGGGCCGCGTCGATTTGCCGGGCCTGCCGGTCTTCCTGCGCGTGCGGGAGTACATGGTGAACAGCGCGGCGCCGGAGCCGCGCCCGGCCGAGGAGGCGCCGCAGGCGACCGCCGGCGTGGGCAAGGCCGTCGTGGTCCGGCCGAAGAAGGAGTCGCCCGGCACCGACCCGAACGGCCGGCCCGACTTCCCGGCGGCCGTCGTCGAGTTCTTCCGGGCCGACACGGGCGACTCCCTGGGAACCTACGTCGTCAGTGTCCAGATGGACGAGCGGCAAAAGGTGGCCGTCGGCGGGCAGGAGTTCGGCGTCGCCCTGCGCATGCGGCGGGCGCCGCTGCCGTTCTCGCTGACGGCCGAGAAGATCGAGCACGACAAGTACCCCGGCACGGAAATCCCCCGCAACTACGCCAGCACCGTCCGGCTGCAAGACCCGCGCAACGGCGAGGACCGCACCGTGAAGATCTGGATGAACAACCCGCTGCGGTACGACGGCATGACGTTTTACCAGTCGTCCATGCAGGCCGAAGTCGGCGGCGTGAAGCAGACGGGCCTGCAAGTCGTCCGCAACCCCGGCTGGCGGCTGCCCTACATTTCCTGCTCCCTAGTCGGCCTCGGCATGTTGCTCCACTTCGGCCTGAAGTTCACCGAGTTCCTGAAGAAAAAGGCCGCCGCCGACCGGCGGGCGAAGATGGCGACGTTGGCGTAACCGGGCTTCGCGGCCGCACCCAGACAAAAGGCACCAGCCATGAAATACATGAAGCACCTCCCGTGGGCCGTCGTCGCCGTCATGGGCCTGTACGTCGCCGTCATGGCGCTGCCGCCGGGCGCCAAGACGAAGGAAATGGACCTGTACAACTTCGGGAAGATCCCGGCGCAGCACAACGGGCGCGTCCAGCCCTTGGACTCCGTGGCCCGGAACACGCTGGTCCTCGCCACCGGCGGGCGGCAGGAGTACGACGTCCGCGTGGAAGGCCGCTTGAAGACGTTCCCGGCCGTCCAGTGGCTGTTGGAAGTAATGGCCAAGCCGGACGCCGCCACGGCGTTGGCGGTGTACCGCATCGACGACCCGGACTTGCGCTCGTGGCTCGGCCTGCCCAACAAGCCCGGTTCGTACCGCTACGCCATCGACGAGATCAGCCCGGCCAAGCGGCAGGAACTCGTCGTCCGCGGCCTGCAATTGCGCACCAAGAAGGCCGAGGCCCGCACGGAGTTCGACGCCAGCCTGCAAGTCTACTGGTCGCACGTGGAGTCGCAGGTGGCGCTGGGCCGGTTGCAAGGCCCCGGCCTGATCCCCGTCAAGGAGTCGCCCGACGAAAAGTGGCTGACCCTCGCCGAAGTGAACGGCCGCGTCGCGAAAGAAGTGATCGAGGAGGCGCGCCGCACCGCCGACGCCATGTTCAAGAAAGAAATGACCGAGCAGGCGGCCCGGTACGCGGCGGCCCGCCGCGCCCGCACGCCGGAGGAGTACCAGGACTGGGAGGACGAGCAACAGCAGCGCCTCTTGCAAGAGGCGGCCGCCCCGCTGGTCACGGCGGCCCGGCTGGCGGCGTACCCGCAGGCCGCGGCGTTCATCGACATCCTGCACGCCTACCAAGTCAACGACGTGGAAGGCTTCAACGAGGCCGTGGCGAAGTACCAGACGGCCTACGTGGCGGACGCGAAAAAGATGGACCCGTCCGACGCCGGCAAGGCCGCGTCCGAGGCGTGGATGAACCACTTCGAGCCGTTCTATGTGTGCATGGCCCTGTACGTCATCGTGTGGGTGCTGGTGAAGGCGTCGTGGCTCGCCCCCCAAGACGTGCCGCTGCGGCGCACGGCTTTTTACCTCGCGTGCCTGACGCTCGGCGTCCACACGCTGGCCCTGATCCTGCGCATGTTCATCGGGTCGCGGCCGCCCGTCACCAACCTGTACTCCTCGGCCATCTTCATCGGGTGGGGCGGGCTGGTCCTGTGCCTCATCATGGAGGCGATTTACAAAAACGGCCTCGGCACATGGGTCGGCGCGCTGCTCGGCTTCGGCACGCTGCGGATCGCCCACCTGCTGTCCCAGGGCGGCGACACGCTGGAGATGCTCCAAGCCGTGCTGGACACCAACTTCTGGCTGTCCACGCACGTCACCATCGTGACGCTCGGGTACACGGCGACGTTCGTGGCCGGCGCCCTCGGCGTCGCCTTCATCTTTGCCGGCATGTTCTCCAACGCCCTGCGCCCGGACAAGGGGCGTGAGCTGTACCAGATGACCTACGGCACGCTCTGCTTCGCCACGCTCTTGAGTTTCGTCGGCACGGTGCTGGGCGGCATCTGGGCCGACCAGTCGTGGGGCCGCTTCTGGGGGTGGGACCCCAAGGAGAACGGGGCCGTCCTGATCGTGATCTGGAACGTCTTGGCCCTGCACGCCCGCTGGGCCGGCCTCGTGACGGCCCGCGGCTTCGCCGTCCTGGCCGTCTTCGGCATCGCCGTCACCGCCTGGTCGTGGTTCGGCACCAACCAACTCGGCATCGGTCTGCACGCCTACGGCTTCAACAAGGAACTGGCGACGACGTGCGCCGTCATCTGGGTCCTGAGCGTGTGCGTCATGGCCTTGGGGATGGTGCCGCTGAAGTGGTGGGCCAGTTTCGGGGACGAGCCGCAAAAGGCGACCCGGTGACAAAAGTTTAGCCGCGACGCGACGCTTCGGAGTGGAGCGCGACCTTTCCGCGGCAATCGCTTCATGAGTGATCAACGGCGAGCGTCGAGGCGTCAGCCCGACGTGTCTTCTTCAAAACAAGACACGTCGGGCTGACGCCCTCAAGTTTCCCCACGAAATTCCAAGTGTCCGCCGTCGAGGGAGGTTGGCGGAGCGGATTGTAAGTCTGACTCCGAGGCTTGCGGTTTGACCGGGACGCCGCAAGCCGCGTCGAATGGGCGAGGCGGCGGGGCGTCCCGATTTACAATCGGTCATGTCATTTTTACCCGGGGCGGACGCGGACCCGCCGAAAACCTTGCCGGCCGCGGCATCCTGAGATTGACGCCAGAACACGCGTCTTTTCTCCCGGAGGCCGGCATGGACCCGCTCGAACCGAGCTTTGGCGAAACACACTTTGGGGCGGCCGATCTCGGCCACAAGCAGCGCAACCGATGCCTCGTCAAAATCGCCGACCTGATCCGCCGGCATCCGGGCGGCACGCTGCCGAAAAAGCTCCATTCCCCCAAGGACTACAAGGCCATGGGCCGGCTGATGAACCGCAAGGAAGTCACCCATCCGGCGGTGTTGCAAGCCCATTGCCAGCGCACATTGGACCTGATGCGGAAAGCCGGCGGCCCGATCTTGGTGTTGCACGACACGACCGAACTTGATTACTCGGGCCTGCGTTCGATTTCCGACTTGGGGTCGATCGGCGGCGACTTGGGACGCGGTTACCTGTGCCACAACAGCCTGGCCTACGATCCGCAACACCGCGAGGTGTTGGGACTGGCCGGCCAGATCCTGCACGTCCGTCGACTGGTGGGCCGGACGGAGGGGGTGGCGAAGAAACGCGGGCGAAAAGACCGCGAAAGCCGGCTGTGGATCGACGCCGTGTCGGCGGTCGGCCCGGCGCCCGCGGACCGGCTATGGGTGCACGTGTCGGACCGCGGCTCAGACACGTTTGAACACCTGGCCCGGCACGTCGCGGACGGCGGGAGGTTCGTGATCCGCTCGTTGGGCCGTCGCCAGGTCCGGCCCGGCCACGAGTCGCCGGGGGAGGCGCGGGAGTTGAACGACTTCGCGAAGTCCCTGCCGTTGCACGGCGTCAAAACGGTGGCGGTCGGCGCGCGGGACGAGGCGGCGGCCCGGAAGGCCGTGGTGGGAATTGCCTTTGCCGAGGTGACGGTTCTGCCGCCGCACGTCCGGCGCGGGGTGTACGAAAAGCGACCGCTGGCCCTGTGGGTCGTGGTCGTCCGGGAACTCAACCCGCCCGACGGACACGAGCCGCTGTGCTGGCTTCTGCTGACCAACGTGCCGGTGAAAACGGTCGCCGACGCCTGGGAACGAAGCGGCTGGTACGAGTGCCGCTGGGTCATCGAGGAATATCACAAGGGACAAAAGACCGGTTGCGGGATCGAGGATCTGCAATTCACGAGTTCGCAGGCGTTGCGGCCGATGATTGCGTTGTTGTCCGTGGTCGCGGTCACGCTGCTGACGTTGCGGGACGCCAGCCGCGACGAGGAGACGGCGCGCCGTCCGGCGACGCAATACGTGGACCGTCGTTATGTGGCGATCCTCTCGGCCTGGCGTTACAAAGAACAGCGTCCTGATCTGACGGTGCGCGAGTTC
>JAYUGD010000389.1:0-1871 GCA_043767785.1 Zavarzinella sp.
GCGGATCCGCTTGATCAGATTGAAGTGACGGCTCTCATTTGAATTACGACTTCGCGTCGCGCATGACTCTTCCGCAGTTGAGAATGACGAACTCGCCGCCGGTTGTTGACCGTGACCCGAGGGCAGTTCGTCGCCGGTCCCACCGCCACACGGAAACAGAAACTGCTCTAGTCTTCCTGCGGTCACGACGCCTCGCCGGCGCAGACGACCACGTCGGCGGCGGGGACGGCCCGCAAGAGTTGTTCCAATGGGGACGAGCCGAACAAGCGGCGAAACCACGGTCGGCTGGTGCGGCCGACGAGGATTTGCGTAACGGCGTACTCCTTCACGAAGTCGGCGACGGCGGCGGCGAACGCGGCGGCCTGCAACTGCATCGGGATGCCGCCCAGTTGCCGGGCGAGCGTCAGCGACTCCGTGACGCGCCGCTGCGTGGCGGCGTCCACCTTTTCCGTCCGCTCGGCGGGCGTCTGGATGTAAACGGCGAACCACGGGGCGCGCAGGCGGTCGGCGTGGCGGGCCGCCTTGCGCAAGAGTTGCATGGCCGCCGGGCTGCGACTGCTGACGCACACCATCACGCGGTCCGATCCTGTTGTCGTCGTGTCGCCGTGGCGGTCCCGCCTCTTGTCCAAGAGGTGGGCGATCTCCTCCAGCGCCAGTTCCCGCAGTCGCGTGAGGTTCGGGGACGTGAAGAAGTTCGCCAGCGCCCGCTCGGCCCGGTCCGGGGGGTAAATTTTGCCGGCGGCCAACCGCTCCTGTAAGTCCTCGGCCGGCAGGTCCACGTTCACGAGTTGGTGGGCCTTGGCCAAAATGTAGTCCGGCACGCGCTCCTTCACTTTGACGCCGGTGAACTGCTCGATCACGTCGCACAGGCTTTCGAGGTGCTGGACATTCATCGCGGAGATGACGTTGATGCCGTGCTTCAACAGTTCCTCCACGTCTTGGAACCGCTTCGGGAATCGGCCGCCGGGGGCGTTCGTGTGCGGCAGTTCATCGACGATCACCACCGTAGGCTTGCGGCGGATGACGGCGTCGAGGTCCATTTCCTCCAGCGTGACGCCGTGGTACTCCAACTTCCGGCGGGGGACGTGCTCCACGTCGCCGACTTGGGCCACCGTCTCGGCCCGGCCGTGCGTCTCGACGACGCCGATCACCACGTCCACCCCCTGCCGCTTGAGGCGCTGGGCCTCCTGCAACATCTCATAAGTCTTGCCCACGCCGGGGGCGAAGCCGAGGTAGATTTTCAGCCGGCCCGCCCGCTGCTCGCGGATGAGGGAGAGGAATTTCTCCGGCTTCGGCCGCAGGTCGTCGGCGCTCATGCGGAGGCCCCCTTCCACGCCGGCAGCGCGAGGAAAAATGTCGTCCCCTTGCCCAACGCGCTCTCGCACCGCACCGACCCGCCGTGGGCTCCCAAGACTTCGCGCACGATGGCGAGGCCCAGGCCAGTGCCGCCGGGCACGCGGTAGAAGCGCTCGAAAAGGTGGCCCATCGCCTCCGAGGGGATACCGCGGCCGGTGTCACGGACGGCGAGTTCGATGCTTCCGCCGTCGAGCGCCTTCCCAGAGAGAGTGATGTGTCCGCCGGCCGGCGTGTGATTGACGGCGTTCGTCACCAAGTTGTCGAGCGCGTGGCCGAGGCCGTCAGCGGGATGTGCATGGTCAGGTAGTCGCACAGCGGCAGGAGTTGGTCCCGCGTGGCGACAGCCTTGACGCCGAACTCGGCGCCCTTCTCCGGCGTGATGAGCGGGTCGTACCCGACGACCTTCATGTCCAGCCTGACGGCCCGGCGGGCGACTTCCCGGCCGATGCGGCCGAGGCCGATGACGCCGATGGTCTTGCCGGCGACTTGGGTGCCGAGGAAGCTCTTGCGGTCCC
>JAYUGD010000390.1:0-1870 GCA_043767785.1 Zavarzinella sp.
CTGATCCCGGCCATCCAACAGGCCGGCGTGCCGAACGACTGGTGGTGCGTGGACCTGTGCTTCTGG
The DNA here is from genome assembly GCA_043767785.1 of Zavarzinella sp. Classification (GTDB taxonomy): domain Bacteria; phylum Planctomycetota; class Planctomycetia; order Gemmatales; family Gemmataceae; genus Zavarzinella. Next base: position 67 of record JAYUGD010000390.1, read on the forward strand.
CCGAAGGCGTGGGAAGTGACCGCCGACAGCAAGAAGTTCCTGGACAAGCTGCGGGCCAAGTACGCGGCGTAATACCGAGGGCAAATCGCCATGCTGAATGTCGTCCTATGCGGCATGGCGATGCTCCCGGCCGCCGGGCCGGCCGAACTCGAACAGAAGCTCGCCGCCCTCGCCAACGCCCACGACGGTCGCGTCGCCATCGCCGTTAAGCACCTCGGCACGGGCGAGACAATTCTGCTCAACGCCGGCGAGGTCATGCCGACGGCCAGCCTCATCAAGTTGGCGGTGATGGCCGAGGTGTACGCCCAAGAAAAGGCCGGCAAACGGACGCTGGAAGACACGGTCACGCTGACCAAGGACGACATGGTCCCGGGGTCGGGCATCCTGACGGACCACTTCTCGCCGGGGATGACGATGGCCCTGCGGGACACCGTGCGGCTGATGATCGTCTTCTCGGACAACACGGCCACCAACCTTGTGCTGGACCGCGTCGGGATTCAGGCCGTCAACGACCGCATGGCCACGCTGGGTTGCGGCGAAACGCGCGTCAACGCGAAGGTGTTTAAGGGAGCGACCACGTCGGTCGATCCGGCCCGCACGAAGCAGTACGGCCTCGGGTCCACGACGGCCAAGGACATGCTCTTTCTGTTGGAACAATTGCACAAGGAAGAACTGGTCTCCCCGGAGGCCAGTAAGGCAATGCTCGGCCACTTGAAGAAGTGCGACGACAAGGACAAGTTTCCGCGTAAGTTGCCGGCCAATGTGGTCGTCGCCCACAAGACCGGGTCGGTGTCGGACTGCCGGACGGACGCGGGGATTCTGTACTTCCCCGGCGGGCCGGTGGCGGTGTGCGTGCTGACCGCGGACAACAAAGACAAGTCGTGGACGCCCGACAACGCCGGCAACAAATTGTGCGCGGAGGTCGCTGCCGCGGTCTTCTCCCACTATCACCAACCCAAGACGAAATCCACCAAGTAAGCAGGGACTCTCCATGCCGCAGAAACCGCTGAACATCGGGATGATCGGGTACGGCTTCATGGGCCGCGCCCACTCGAACGCCTACGCCCAAGTGAACAACTTCTTCGACCTCCAGTACCGCCCGGTCTTGAAGGCCGTCTGCGCCCGCGACGCGGCGAAGGCCAAGGCCTTCGCCGACCAGTGGGGTTACGAGTCCGTCGAAACCGACTGGCGAAAGCTGTTGGACCGCAAGGACATCGACGCCGTCGACATCTGCGTGCCGAACAACCTGCACTGCGAGATCGCCATCGCGGCGGCGGCGGCCGGCAAGATGATTCTGTGCGAGAAGCCGTTGGCCCTGAACGCCGCCGAGGGGCGCAAGATGGTGGAGGCCGTCGAGAAGGCCAAAGTGGCGAACACCGTCTGGTACAACTACCGCCGCATCCCGGCCGTCACGCTGGCGAAGAAGCTGATCGACGAGGGCAAGCTCGGCAAGATCTTCCACTACCGGGCCAAGTTCCTGCAAGACTGGACGATCTCCCCGGACCTGCCGCAGGGCGGCGCCGGCCTCTGGCGGCTGGATGCCGCCGCCGCCGGCAGCGGCGTCTCTGGGGACTTGCTCGCCCACTGCATCGACACGGCTATTTGGCTCAACGGCCGCATGGACAGCCTCTCCGCGATGACGGAGACGTTCATCAAGCAGCGGACGCACACGCAGACCGGCAAGGTCCAGGACGTGACGATCGACGACGCTTGCACTTTCATGGGCAAGTTCGAGAACGGGTCGTTGGCCAACTTCGAATCGACCCGTTACGCCCGCGGCCACAAGGCCCTGTACACGTTTGAG
>JAYUGD010000391.1:0-1870 GCA_043767785.1 Zavarzinella sp.
TCCGGGGAGAAGGCGACCGCGTTCACGCTCGACGACAGCCCTGCGACGTCCCGCGGCTGGTGTCGGGTGGCAATTTCCATCATGCGCACGCCGGGGGTATCGACGGCCGCCAGCCACTTGCCGTCGGGCGACAAGGCGATGACCTGCGGCTCGAACATCCGGCCGGAGCGCTTGAACTGGAAACCGCGTTCGGAATCGCTGCCGACGGGTACCCCCTGGACGACCGCGTCGCACGCGGCCGCGATCCACTTCGCGTTCGCCGACCACGCGACCGTGACCAAGCCGTTGATACTGTCCCTGAACGTCTCCTTCCCCAGTTCCTTGCCGGTGTCCGCGTCCCACACGCGGTACGTCCCGTCGCTGCCGCCAGTGAGAACCCGCGTCCCGTTCGACGAGGCGGCGACCGAGACCAACCCGCCCTTGTGGCCGACCAGCCGGTGGACCAGTTTGGACTCGGCTGCATCCCAGATTCGAGCATTGCCGTCGCGATTGGCGGTGACAATGCGCTCGTTCGATGGGAACGCCACGTGTGTGACGGCGTCCGGCTCGCTGAACGCGCGGAGTTGCGCGCCGGTGGCCGCGTCCCAAATGCGGGCGGTGTTGTCGTCGGACGCGGTGGCGACGTACTTGCCGTTCGGCGAGAACGCGACGGCCCGGATCGACTTCTCGTGCCCGACGATCCGGTACAGTTCCCGCCCGCTGCCGACTTCCCAGACGGCGACGTGAGTGTGGTTGGCAACGGCCAACCAGCGGCCGTCCGGGGAGAACGCGACGGCTTGGCCCCCACCGGGGAACCGCCGGATCTCACTCCCGGACGCCACGTCCCAGACCACCGCGCCGTCGTCCCCGCCGGTGGCGAACAGCCGGCTGTCCGCGGAGAACGTCACCGCCCCCGGACTGTTGGCGTGCCCGACCTGACTGACGGCCGTCACCGAATCGACCTGCGTCCGCCCGCGGATCTTCTCGTGCGACACCCGGATGGCGGCCCGCGTCGCGTCGGCGGCCTTTGCGTCCCCGGCGGCCGCCTGCGACTGGCCTAACTTCACGTTCGCCGCCAGCCCGCGGTACTGTTTCTCGATTTCGTCCGCGCCCGCCGACAGCACCGCAATTTCCAACTGCCGCTCGTGTACCGCGACCAAATTCCGCCGCGACGAGAGGGCGTTCGGGTGGTCGCGGCCGAGCGTCTTCGCCCAGACGGTGGCGGCCTCGCGGAAGGCCGCCTCGGCCGCGTCGTATTCTTTCATCTGATAGAGCAGCAACCCGGCCTGGTTGATCACCTGCGCCTTCATCGGGTCGTCCTTGTCGCCGAGCCTTCGACCCGTCAGCTCGAACGCCTTGAAAATCACCTCCTTGGCCGCCTCCGCGTCGCCCTTGGTGCGGAACACCGCGCCGAGGTTGAGAAGGCTCTCCACGTGCTCGGCCGACTGTTCGCCGAAAACCTTCTTCCGCAACGCTGCGGCTTCGCGCAGCAGTGGCTCTGCGGTCGCGGTGTCTTTTCGATCCACAAGCCCCAGCCCGATATTCGTCAAGCTCAGCGCCACATACGGGTGTTCGGCTCCGAGAACCTTCCGGCGAACGGCCAGCGATCGCCGATGTGCCGCCTCGGACGCCTTCGAATCGCCAGCCGCATCGTGAACGGTGCCCAAATAGTTGTCGAGGTTGGCGACTTGGTTCGAGTCCTCTCCGAAACGCTCGGAATAGATCTTTCGACACGACTCCAAAATCGGCAGGGCTTCTTTCGGCTGGCTCGCTTTCACCAACTCGAACGCTTGCTGGAATTTTCGCTCCGCCTCTCGAACGAAAGCGAGTTCTTCGGCAGTCATACCGGCCAATTTTTCCACTTCGGCGGCAGAGACGCGCGAGTCCGTCG